>JBIKMK010000626.1:0-3136 GCA_044359315.1 Bryobacteraceae bacterium
GCGCAAACAGTGGCTCAGCCCGGTCACGCGCGCCCTGGCCGCTGTTGGCCAGACGGCGTTCAGCAACTACATCCTCCATTCGGTGCTCACCGCCTTCATCTTTACCGGCTATGGCTTCAAGCTCTACGCCAAGCTGCAGCGCATCGAGCTGTATTGGGTGGTGTTGGCCCTGTGGACCATCTCACTGATTGTCAGCCCCATCTGGCTGCGGCACTACCGGTTTGGGCCGATGGAGTGGTGCTGGCGGTCATTGACGTATTGGAAGAAGCAACCGATGCGACTGGCAACCGTTCCACCCCGAACGTGATATCTATTCGTTGTGATCAATCGACGGCAGTTTCTTGGCTCCCTGGCGGCGGCTCCGCTGGCGGCTCAGCCCACGCCTGCGCGGCCCAACGTGGTCTTCATCTCCGTGGACGACATGAACGACTGGGTGGGGTGCCTGGGCGGCTACGAAGGGGTGAAGACGCCCAACATCGACAAGCTGGCCAAACGCGGCGTGTTGTTTTCGAACGCCCACTGCGCCTCGCCACTCTGTAATCCGTCGCGGACGGCGCTGTTCACCGGGCTTTCGCCCGCCACTAGCGGGGTCTACAACAATGACCAGTTCTGGCGGCCGAATCTACCGGAAGCCGTTAGTCTGCCCAGCCACTTCAAGGCCAACGGCTACCGCACCGCTGGGGCGGGGAAGATCTTCCATCACACCGTGGGCATGAATCCGCCGGACCAATGGGATGACTTCCAGTTGCAGCAGTTCGACGACCCCTGGTACCGCCGTGCGGACTGGTTCCCTTGGAACAAGAAGGTCCCCGCTCCCAAGGGGCATCCCTTCAACGGCCTGGCCGACTTTCCCGGCGAGTTTGACTGGGGCACGCCGCCTGCGGCGGATGCTGAGTACGGCGATATGGAAGCCGTGCGCTATGCCGAGCGGTTCCTGAAGCAAGAGCAGGCGAAGCCCTTCTTCCTCGCCGTCGGCCTGTGGCATCCGCACATCCCGATGTACTCGCCCAAGCGGTTCTTCGACCTCTACCCCCAGGACGACGTCCGGGTGCCGCGCGTTCCCGAAGACGACTTGAAGGACATCCCCAGCGTGGGCCAGGAGTTGGCCGCCTTCCGCCGCGTCGAAGTGGAGCGCATCTTCAAGGAACGTAAGTGGAGCGATGCCGTGCGCGCCTATCTGGCCGCGATCTCTTTTGCGGACGAGATGGTGGGTCAGGTGGTCGCAGCGATCGATCAGAGCCCGCAGGCGGCCAATACGGTGGTGGTGTTTTGGTCCGACAACGGCTGGCATCTGGGAGAGAAGCGCCACTGGCACAAGTCGACGCTGTGGCACCGGTCGACGCACGTGCCGCTGATCATGGACGGGCCGATGGTGCGGGATCGGGGCAGGGCACGGCGTCAGCCCGTCAGCCTGCTGGATCTTTACCCGACGATGGTGGACCTTTGCGGCTTGCCCGCGCGCCCGCAACTGGAGGGCATCTCACTGAAGCCGCAGTTGCTCAGCTCTGGCGCCAACCGCCGCCCCGCTGTGATCACGTATCTGAAAGGCAACCACGCCGCCGTCACAGAGCGGTATCGCTACATCCGCTATCACGATGGCGGGGAAGAACTCTACGACCGCCAGGCTGACCCCAACGAATGGGACAACCGCGCCAGCGAGGCGAAGTTCACCAAAGTGAAGGCCGAACTCGCACAGTGGTTCCCGAAATCAAATGCCGACCCGGTGCCGGAGCGCACGGCTTTTGATTTCGACTTCGCAACGCACACCTACCGGAGGAAGTAGGCTCAAGGCTTTGAAGTGGAGCGATTGGCCACCCAACGTGCGAGAATGACCGGCCGCACGAAGACCGAAGCGATTGATCGCCCGATGAGGTGCCTCGCCCCGGTTATGGGGCGGCCGTGGCTTTGTCGGCGGGCTTAACGGGGCGATAGGCCGAATAAGTGATGTCTGATTCCTGCCGGATCGACTTCACCATCATGATCTTGGTGCCGAACTTGATGCGGATCTCTTTCGGGAGCCAGAGATTGTCTTCCACGGGCATACGCTCAATGAGAAAGTGTGTCCCTTTCTCGATCTTGGCCAGGATGCCACCCACGCTGACGGTGTCGAACACTTCGGCGTCCAGCTTAGCCATCTCGCTTTGGTTCTTGTCGATCCAGATCTCTCCGCGCACTTTCTCGAACACCTTGGCCTGGAGATTCTTCGGGCGGTACCCCGGGCGGGGCGACATCTTGAAGTGCATGATCTCGCGTGCGCCTTCCCACTGGCTATCGACATACTCGTAATTGAGCGCTTCCGGCATTTCGCGCAGAAACTCGATTTCCCGACTGGGCCGGGCACCCTCGGCGTCGCGTTTGGCTTTGTCGGTAGCGGAAAGGGCGGCGTATTCGGCCCGGGCCCGGCGGATGTTGCTGTCGGCCTTGGCGCGTTCGTCGGGTGGCAGCGGTTGGCCATTGCGTTCCACCAGCCGGGTGACGGGCACGCCCTCAAACAACTCTCGACGGACCAGGTTGCGGCGCTCCTCGCGGATCTGGCCGCTGGCCTCAAACTGGCGGGTGATGGTGAGCCGGTCGAAGAAGTAGTGGCGGATGTTGGCGGAGGACCGTTCGTAGTTGGCGATACCCCGGCGCATCAGGTCGCGCGTGGGGTCAGCTGGGGTTTGCGCCGCCACCCGCAGGGCCAGCGCCAAGTAGATCCCCGACCTAAGGCACCATAGAGTCATGAAGCGAGTTTCCTCGGAAGAGAAATTTTCCTGCTCACTGTTCAAGGTAACCGAAGACGTGGTGGTCGCACCGGACGGTTTCACGATTAAGCGAGCGATCGTGCATCATCCTGGTTCCGCCGTGGTGCTGGCCGTCGATGATCGCAAGCGCGTGCTGCTGGTGAATCAGTTCCGCCTGCCCGCCGAAAAGATGATGTGGGAGCTGCCGGCCGGCAAGATTGATGAAGGCGAAACGCCCTTGCAGGCCGCCAAGCGTGAGCTGAAAGAAGAGACCGGCTGCAAGGCCAAGAAGTGGACCAAGGTATCGGCTTACTATGCCAGCCCCGGTTTTCTGGCCGAGAAGATGAACCTCTACCTGGCGCAGGAGCTCACCGAAGGTGACGCCACGCCGATGGAAGACGAACGGATCGAGA
>JBIKMK010000627.1:0-3135 GCA_044359315.1 Bryobacteraceae bacterium
GCTGATGGCACTGGACTATGTGCTCGCCCATTCCGGGAGCACCTTTCTGGTGACTGCTCGTGAGCGGTCCGAAGCACTCTTACGTCTGGGTGCTACCGCCGAGTCGGTCGCCGTATCGGCCTCGGCTCGCGGCTTCTCGGGCCACTTTCCAGTGCGCATGGAAGGTACTTCGGTGACGTTTACCTTCATCGACGCCGGGTACGACACGGAATCCGCCTTCGTCACTTTCCTCCGTGCTCACCGCCACCTTTTCGAGTCGCTGCCGGCCTTCCATCTCGACTTTGTGGGAACCATCGACAGCCGGTTTGGCCGGGCCGCGGCGGTCTTCGACCAGGTCCTTTCCAAGGGCCGTCTCCCCGGTCTTGACGCGGAGATGGTGGACCGTCTGGTGCAACATTTCGAGGATCGGACAGCCTTCGAGGCTCGCCAGACCCAGCAGTTTGACCGGGCGCGGCTTGACCGCCTTCGCGACGACTTAAGCCAGTTCTCATCGCCCGCCCACCAAGCCCTGTTCGCCCTCTGGAAAGCGCAGGGCGGCGAGGCCGTGAAGAGGGAAGTGGCGGCGAAAAGGGGGACACAGGGCATCTTCCGAAAGGTGCAACTCCCCGTCCGTTACAGCCTGTGCTACACCCAGGAAACGGCCTGATGCCGAAATTCAGGCCGTCACCCCAAACGTGCCGAAAGGCGTCACCCGGCTCCCTCAGCGGCGCGCCTTCGGTTCAACGAGTTCGCCACTCGTTGTGCCGCCCAGATGGCGGCAGCCAGGTGCCAGAAGGGTCAGGGCAAGGGCGGGAGCGACCCCGATTTCGTGGTGGCTGGGCCGCCACGAAACCTCACTCACGCGGCTGACGCGCGTTCGAGGGTCACTCCCGCCCTTGCCCTGGAAAACAGCATGGTCTTCGCGATGCGATTCGCATTGCGGTTTGGATGTCACAGCAACAGGCGGATCGTATGCCCGTAGTCATCCCCACGCAGCCCAAGAAGGAGCGCGACCAGATCAGCATAAAGCTGGATCGCGATGTACTCGAAGATTTGGGGCAGATGCGAGGTAGCCACATGTCTGGAAAAGAAACGAAACAGAGAGGGCAGCGGAAATGTCCTGACACAGCTGACAAACAAGGTGGCAGCGTTCTCTCAGAGCCTGCCATTGACGGCCTCACATTTGTGCCCTACGTTCAGGACATGACACACATGCGGGCAGAGGAGGCAGAATTTGGCAAAACGGCAAATGCTCGAAGATGGCTTTGCGTCCGCCCCGGAGGATGCCAGGTTGGCGAAGCGGAAACTCTTGGGGGCAGGTTTGGATCACTTGATGATCTCCTTCATCGGGCTCTTAGACAGGTAATGCCAGATACGGCTCCATCTGCCTAGAAGGCCACGAAGCGCCAGATGAGTTTGGTCGAAGTGCGCTCCTGGCTGCGGGATGCCGGCGTGATCGGGCCAGATATCGCTATCGAACGCGAACACACCAACTCTCAGCCCATTGAGTTGTGCGCGAATTTCTGCTCGATACGAACGTCACTTCTGAGATGGTCAATCCGCCTGGACCCAAGCCAGCTGTCGTCTGCTGGCTAAAGAATGCGGATAAGAACCTGGTCTTTGTCAGCTTTCTCACCTTCGGCGAGATCCGGCGTGGCATTGAGAGTTGGGCGCGTGCTGGAATAATTCTGGCAATGGAATTGAAATCAACCTATTCCACCCATGCACTCCAGCCCCGCCGCGGTCCTGACAGCGCAACATCTAGCTATGCCGTTTCGGCCCGAAACGACTTTCAGCGAACCCCCGACGGGGGGGATGCGCCTAAAGGTGCAACTCCTGCGGTACGTGCCGACACAGAATACGCCGTAAAGCTCATGTTGTGAGTCGTCAAATGGATCGTGTCTAGTTCATCGTGATCGCCCCTGTCGTTGTTCCTTGCTGCGGCCGCTGCTGCCCCCTTGCTCAGGCGGGGAATGCGGGGTAGCAAGCCGTGAAGCATCCTTGGGCAACTGGGTGATTCATCTGGGGCATCACAGGCACTAGGGAAAGCATTGGACAGCGATCAACTTTCAGCCAACAATCGGTACAGCAACCGGGAAATGGAGGCTCAAGATGAATTCTCAGGCGACTAAACACGGAACACCGCGCAGGAGTGGCCCAACACATAAATCCGAGCTCGACACGGAGCGGCTGCTCCGAGTCGTAGAGGTGGTGACTCAGTTGGGAATGAGCCGGTCCAAGGTCTATCGGCTGATGCAGGAGCATGTTCTCCCTACAGTGCGAGTTGGCAACAGCGTCCGCGTGCCCATGAAGGCGCTGGCCCAATGGATTTCCGAAAACACGCAGCCGGGTCAGAAGGTCCCGGTTGAGCGCCGTACCTACTGATGTTTTGCTGACAAGCTGATGCTAGCATCGCGGTTGAAATGAAGCCGTTCAAGATCAGGCGCGGGACCGAGACATACTACCGGGTGGATCTCCCTGCTGAGGCGGACGGCGGTCAACGGAAATCGGTTGTAGCCAAGACCCGCAAGGCGGCGCTGGCCAAGGCCGAAGAGCAGCTCAGGCGGCGATCCGACGGCTTGGTGGAGGACGCTGGCGGAACCACGCTGGCGGCATTTCTGAGCGAGTTTCTGGAGTACTACGCAGTAGACGGCGGCGTCGCACCCTCAAC
Organism: Bryobacteraceae bacterium; assembly: GCA_044359315.1. Taxonomy (GTDB): domain Bacteria; phylum Acidobacteriota; class Terriglobia; order Bryobacterales; family Bryobacteraceae; genus JAPKYZ01. The sequence goes on from JBIKMK010000627.1 coordinate 2,651, forward strand.
GCTCGAAGACTACCGCTACCACGTCACTTCGCACATCATCCCCACGCTTGGTACGAGTACACTGCGGCAGCTGGACCCTCGACGGATCGATGGCTTCCTTCGCAAGCTGGCCGAGAAAGGGCTGTCGCCTCGCACCAGCCACTACTCCTACGCCGTCCTTCGCCGGGCACTGCAATTCGCAGTCGATTGGAAGTACATCCCGGCCAACCCGGCGTCGTCCCGACTCCGGGCAGCCAAGCGCCGAGCTCCGGTGGAGCTATCCAAGATTCAATACCTCACCGAGTCGCAGTCGCAAGCGTTCATCCAGGCCGCCAGTAAGGATCGCCTGGAAGCGTTGTACGTGCTCGCGATCACGACGGGCATGCGCCAGGGCGAGATGCTGGGCTTGCGTTGGGGCGACGTTGACTTCGTTGGGCGAAAGCTCACCATCTCCCGAGCCTTGCATCGGACTAGACGACCTAAAGCGGAGGGCGATCCTGACCAGG
>JBIKMK010000071.1:0-11146 GCA_044359315.1 Bryobacteraceae bacterium
CCGGAAGTACCAAATCCTGAGCTGCCCTGCACCACTGCTGGTGAAAAGTTGATCAACTGTAGCGGATTGCGCACATTCAATGGGACTGACACGACAAACTTGTTCTCCATCACGGAGCTGCGATCCGCCGTGTTGGTGATGAGCAATGGTGCGGTATCGGTGACAGTCACCGTCTCCTGAATCGAACTGGGCCGCAGCTCAATGGTGAGAGAGCGGTTCTGGCTCACCTCAACGGTAATCGAGTCCAAGGACCAAGTGGCGAATCCCGCCACCGCGCATTCCGCCCGGTACTCGCCTGGCAACAGCGGCGGACTAACAAAGAATCCTTCGGCGGACGTCACACTGTCCGCTCGTTGGTTAGTGGCCTTGCGGACGATCAGAACGCGCGCCCCCGCCAACGGACTACCACTGGAATCAATCACGCGGCCACCAATCGATGCCGTCTGGCAGAAGACAGTCAGCGAAAGTAGAAAAGCGCAGCAAACTAGCCGGACGAGTATCATGGGATGCCTCAGGTGAAGATAGGAAAGCACGACAGCAATCAAGACGAAGTGGTTAAGTCCGATGCGTGGCCAGCCGGAAGAACTAGTCTCCGCTGGCAACATGAATTGAACATGACGCTGGCGAGAGAACTCGACTACAGATTCATCAAGATTCCATGAACGGACGGACTTGGGGCCCGATTCCGCCGGAGTATGGTTCCAGGAACTTCTGTTTACTAGGTGGACAGTTGCCGCGGATGGCGCCAATGAGCTACGGTCAAAGCCATGTACCGCCTGGCCCGTTTCGCTGTCTTGCTCGCCGTTCCCACACTACTGCCCGCAGCCGTCGGCGACCACCCTGACGTACAGGGCGCGATAAGACTATTTGACGCTTGGATGAAGGGCCAGATGGTCCACGGAGGGCTGCCGGGCGTCGCGGTCGGCGTGGTGCACGATCAACAGCTGGTCTGGTCCAAGGGCTACGGCTATGCCAATACCGCCAGCAAGACCCCTTTGACCACCCAGACCAAGTTCCGGATGGCGTCGCACTCGAAAGTGTTCACGGCCACGGCCATCATGCAACTTCGAGAAGCGGGCAAACTGCGCCTGGATGACCCCATCACCAAATACCTGCCGGGCATTGCCATCACCCCGGCTGATCCGGACGATCCAGCGATCACCATTGAGGAGCTGCTGACCCACGCCTCCGGTCTCCCCCGCGAGGCGGGCTCGCACTGGGTGGATTACCGCTTTCCTGACGCGGCCGAAGTGAAGCAGTATCTGGCCACGCACCGCGCGCCCTATTCGCCGGAGGTGCGGTGGAAGTACTCCAACTTGGCATTGACATTGGCAGGCATGATCGTCGAAAACGTCTCGGGCGAACGCTACAGCGCCTACATCGACCGGCACATCTTCGGGCCCCTGGGCATGAAGGATTCCAGTTTCGACCAGCAGGTTCCCGGTCTTGCCACCGGCTATGGACGCCGGATGCCCGATGGATCACGCGCGGTCATGCCGTTTATCGATGCCAAAGCGATGGCGGCCGCCACGGGCCTAACCTCTACCGTCGAGGACATGGCCCGCTTCGTCTCGCTGCAACTGCGCGGCGGCAAGACCGGTGGGGCTCAGATCCTGAACACCGGCTCTCTGCGCGAAATGCACCGTGTGCGGCGCCTGGAAAACAGCTGGACCCGCGGCAACGCCATCGGCTTTGCGGTCAACCGGATCAACAACAAAGTCTACGTGGGCCATGGCGGCAGCTACCCGGGTTACAAGACCCACACGTACATCCAATTGGACAGCAAAGTGGGCGTGATTGTGCTGACCAATGGCGACGACAGTGGTCCGGCGGATATTGCCATCCGGCTGATGGAGTCGGTGGGAGACGCGGTGGGCAAAGCGGGCACAACGCCCAAGAAGACAATCCCCTGGGACGTCTCCTGGAGCCGCTTCGCCGGCCACTACACTTCAGCCTCCGGTGAACTGGAAGTGGTGGAGTTGAACCAGCGTCTGGTGATGATTGACCCTCAAGCGGAAACGCTTTCCACCGATCAACGCCTGGAGCCCCTGGGCAATGGCCTGTTCCGCCTGGAAGCGCCCGCGGGGGGCTTGGCCGTGGGCGAGACGGTGCGGTTTATCGAGAAGGATGGCAAAGTGACGCGCATCTATGTTGGCGACTCCTACCGGGAGCGCGTCCGCTAGCGCGCCCCGATCAGCGTTTTGTCTGCCCAACCCGCTGGCGATACTCCGCGGCGTAACGGTCAGCATCAGCCACTCGACCGGTGGCGCGGCAAGCACGCGACAACGGCAGCAGCAGGGCCGGGTCCTGCACTGCCGCTGCTTCCAGATGCGGCAGCGCTTCAGCGGCGGAGCCGGTTTCAAGTAGCGCCTTGCCCAGTTCCGCTCGCGCGCCCAGAAGTTTGGGCGCAGCGCGGACGGCCGTGCGCAAGTACTCCAAGCCCGCCTCCGGCCCGTCCAGGCGAACCAGCGTATCGCCGAACTCATAGTTGAACTCGGCATCGCCCCGGTAGCGCGGCAACTGACTTTCAAAGTGCGGGCGCGCCTCCGTATACAGCCGGGCCTGCCAGAAGCAATGCGCCGCCTGCCGGACGATGGCCGCGTCACCGGGTCGGAATTTCAAGGCCGCCAGATACGTGCGTGCCGCGGGTTCCCACCGGCGGCAGCCCTGGTAAGCATCGGCCAATTCCAAAGTAGATCGGGCGGCATCCCATTGGCGCGCCTTCTCAAGCGGGGCCACGGCCGGGCAGAACTCACGGAGCTTCAACCGGGAAAGGCCCAGCACCAGGTGCGCGGGCCCTGGCTGGGGCTGCCTTTTCACGAACTGCTCCAACGCCGCAGTTGCCTCGCGGTGTTGGCCCAGGCTTTGCAGGGCGAGGCCCAGGTTCATCTGCCAATGGGGTGTAGCTGGGTCCAGTGCAATCAAGCGGCGGTAAGTGGCCGCGGCTTCCGCAAAACGCCCGGCCCGGCTGGCGGCTGCCCCCTGTTGCGACAACTCGGCCACCTGCGGCGTCGGACCTGGCTGAGCGAAGGCCAGGGGCAAGCTGCCCAGCGCCAGGCAGATCGTCCGCGCCAGAGCCGGAATCGCGCCGGTCTTCACTTCGTCACCACTAGCATCTGGTCCACATCGACGTCAGCCAACCGCTTGGCCTGCCCGCCCGGCCATCGGACTTCCACATCCACCCGTTTCTTGTCGCCCACACCGAAGTGTAAGGGCCCCGCATAGGAGGAAGCGAACCCCACTGCGGAGGTGACGTGCCGCCACTGGGTATCGACGCGCACCCGTGCCCCGGGCACCCTGACATCCACCTTCAACCAATGAGGTCCCGCCGCGCAAGGATTGCGGAACACCCGCGCCGGCTCCTGGAGTGAGGTGGCCACCACATCGAGACATCCATCATTATCAAAGTCCGCCGCCACGATGCCGCGATACAGCGCCGCCGGTGCGCCAGGGAAGGCCTGAGCGCTGAACTGCCGTCCCCGTGGACCGGGTCCGTTGCGAAACCACGAGACGGGCTCCTTGGCCCGGGCGCCATGCGCGCCATTCACGGACAACACATCACCGCGAGCCGCCACAATATCCTTCCAGCCGTCGTTATCAAGATCCGCAAACTGCAGCCCCCAGCCGGCCATCGGACGCGTCAGCAGAGCCAGCCGTGTGGCGACGCCCGTATCTTCAAACTCCGCGCCGCGGTTGCGGTAGAGCGGAAAGGTTTCATCTCGCAGTGCGGTATAAATCAGGTCCGGACGCCCGTCGCCGTCATAATCCTGCGCATCGGTCCCCATCGCCGACGGCGGGTTGCCGCTAGAGGGAGCCGCTACGCCAGCTTCAAAGGCGATCTCCTTGAAATGGCCTTGGCCATCGTTGTGGAAGAGAAAGTTGAAGCTACGGTCGTTGGTCACAAAGATGTCGGAGAAGCCGTCGCCATCAAAGTCGGCCACGGCCGCCGCCATCCCCTTCCCCGGGTGCGCGGCGATTCCTGACTCCCGCGAGACATCGGTGAACCGCCCACCGCCGTCGTTGCGGAAGAGCGCGTTCGGTTGGGGTGCGTAGAACTTGGGGTGGCAGAAATCCGCTCGGCCTTCAACGACACAGCTTTTCTCAGTAGCCGGATCCCATTGGACGTAATTGACGATGAACAGGTCCAGGTCACCATCCTGGTCGATGTCGAGCCAAGCCGCGCCGACTGACCAACGGCCCCGGTTATCAATGCCGCTGGCCGCTGTCACGTCGACAAACCGTCCACCATCAATGTTGCGATAGAGCGTCACGCCGCGTAGTCCGCACACCAGCAGATCCATCCGGCCATCGCCGTCAAAGTCGCCCGCCGCGGCACCAAAGTCGTACCCGCTTCCGGCCAGTCCAGCCGCTGCCGTCCGGTCTTCAAACCGTAGGCTCGGGCGCCCAAGAAAGAAGCGATTGCTATGCGATAGTCCGGACTTTACGCCTCCCGGCAAAGGTGCCCCGTTGGGAAGAAAAAGATCGAGTAGCCCATCGCCATCAGCATCAAAAACCGCGACGCCGCCGGGCATGGTGGCCGGTAGGTACTTTCGAGCCGTCTCGCCCGTGAACAGCGGGCTGCCTACTGGGATGATTGGCCAATTCGCCATCGCGCCCGCCGCTGCTACGGCCACTCCCAAGGCGATCCACTTACCCACCATGGCTCTACGGTAGCGTATGGACCACGCAGCGCGCGGCGTGGATCGCCCCGGCGTTGGCTACAATGTCCCAATGATTCGTTTCGGACTGACCTTACTCTGCGGCCTCGTCACGCTGATGGCTCAACCGGTGCGAGTCCCGCGCACCTGGGATGCAGCGGCGGTGAAGGATTGGGCCACCCACATAGCGGCTCTCGGCGTGCGGCCAGGCCACTTTACCGAAGCTGAATACTACGCCGCGCCGGTGGAGAACGTCCGCACTTATCCGGTCTACTTTCCGGGCCGCGAACCTGCTGGATACTGGGATCGGATCACGAAGTCAGCGCCGCAACCACTGATTGATGCGTCGGTGCTGAGGACGCCGGCTGATTGGGTGGCGGCGGGAAAGCGGGTTTGGGAAGAGGGCGACATCATCAGCTTCCGCGACTACTCACCAGAGGCTATTGCCCGTTTCCGCACCTTCGATTCACCTCGCTTAAAGAATCTCAAACCATTGCCGGACGGCACCCTGCCCGGTGCGCGGTGGGTGGTGACTCCACGCGGTGTCGCGATTACGACGGAGAACTGCACGGGGTGCCACCGGCGGCACGAGGCAGACGGGTCCAAGCTGGATGGGCCTGGGCTGAATAATTTGACGGCATTCCTCGTGACCGGCTTGATTACCAAGGTGCCCGGTATGGCGACCATTCCACTTCCCGGCGATGACGAGACAACAGGCCTTTGGCGCTCCTTCACGGTGCCATGGGTGAAGGGCGATATCCATGACCAACTGAAAACGATGCCGCCGGCGGACCTGGGCCGGTTGTTCTTCTCCGGCTTTGGACCGAACATCACGCCCCGATGGAGCGGCAGCCTCTTTTATCCCACCAAAGTGCCCGACCTGATCTCACTGAAAGGCCAGAAGTACATTGACCATACCGGGACCCACCAATATCGTGGTACGGCGGACATCATGCGCTATGCCGCGCTGGTGTCGTTCGCCGATTCCAGCGACTATGGTCCGCATCCTCACCGATGAGCAGCGCCGCATGACTCCGCGCCTGTCGGATGAGGCGCTGTATGCCATGGCGCTCTATATCGAATCACTCCAGCCTCCGCCGAACCCGAACATCAAGGGCGAAGCTTCGGCAGCGGGCCAGAAGATCTTTCAGCGCGAGGGTTGCGCCGGATGCCATGCGCCGCCCTACTACACAACGGGCAAACTGACGCTCGCGGAAGGCTATCGTCCATCACCCGAGATCGCCCGGCAGTACGACATCCTCCCCATTTCCGTCGGCACTACTCCGGATCTGGCAATGAAGACGCGCAAGGGAACGGGCTTTTACAAGATCCCGTCGTTGCGCGGCCTCTGGTACCGCGGACGCTACCTGCACGATGGTGCGGTGACGACGTTGGAAGAGATGTTCAACCCGGACCGCGTAAAGCCGGACTTCGTGCCCACCGGCTTCAAGGGACTGGACAAGGCCCGCGCCGTGCCGGGCCATGCCTTTGGTTTGCGCCTAACGGCAGAAGACCGTGCGGCGCTGATCGCGTTTCTAAAGACGCTCTAGTAATTCGTCACGAGAGCAGCCTACAGGACGTACTTTTCCGCCGCGATCAGCTTTTCGGCGATCTGGCGGCGCAGTCCGATGGAGTTGGCGGGCTCGTACTTGGCTAAGCGCTTGACCGAGGCCAGCATGATGCGCAGCGTGTCACCTTCGGCACAGGCCGACAGCACAACCTTCGCCGTCTGCTCACACAAGTCCATTGCCTCGCGGCAGAACACGGCGGACATCGCGGCCGCCATTTCGCCCTTGCCGAGCGCGGCCAGCTTTTGCGCACGCAGCGAGACCGATTCAATGGCGAAGGCATTCATGGCGATGTCGGTGATGCCCGCCATCACTTCCTGTTCGCGCTCCATCTTGTCCGTGAAGCGCTGATAGGCTGCTCCCAGGCACAGCAGTGCCAGCTTCTTGGCATTGGCCGCCATCCGGTTCTCTTCTTCGGCTGGGCTGAGTGCGCCCGCGCTCAACGCCGGCGGTGCCATCAGTTCCGCTTGCAGAGCCTTCACCGCGGCCACCAGCGGCAATTGCCCGCGCAGGGCGCGCTTCAGCAGTGTTCCGGTGGCCAGCAGCCGGTTGATTTCGGAAGTGCCTTCAAAGATCCGGTTGATGCGCGAATCGCGGTAAGCGCGCTCCACGGCATAATCCTGATGGTAGCCATAGCCGCCATGGATCTGGACACCTTCATCGGTGACGTAATCCAGCGTCTCGCTGGCGAAGACCTTAATGTAGCTGCACTCGGCAGCAAACTCCTCCACAGCCTTCAAGTAGGTGTTGGAGGCGTTCTCCGACTTCCAGCTCCAGCCCTTCAGATTGTTCTCAATATCGCCCACTACGCGGTAGGTCATCGACTCGGCGGCGAACGTCTTGATCGCCATCTCGGCGATCTTGTGTTGCATCATGCCAAAGTTGGCGATCGGTTGGCCAAAGGCCATGCGTTCCTTGGCGTACTTGATCGAAATGGCGAGCACGTTCTTCGACCCGCCCACCGCAAACGGGCCCAGCTTCAGCCGGCCCAGGTTCAGCACGTTGAACGCAATAATGTGGCCGCGGCCGATCTCGCCCAGCACGTTCTCTACCGGCACCTTGACGTTGTCAAAATAGACCGCCGTCGTCGAGCTGCCCTTGATGCCCATCTTTTTTTCTTCATGACCGGGCTGGACGCCGGGCCACGCACGCTCGACAAGAAACGCCGTGAACTTGTCCTTCTCGCCGTTGATCTTGGCGAACACCGTGTAGAGGTCCGCGCCACCACCATTGGTGATCCACATCTTCTGGCCATTCAAGATGTAGTGCGTGCCGTCGGCTGAAAGATCGGCCCGCGTCTTGGCGGCCAGGGCGTCCGAACCGGCCTGCGGCTCTGACAAGCAATACGCGCCTATCAGTTCGGCGGAAGCCAGCTTGGTGAGGTACTTCTCCTTCTGCGCGGGCGTGCCCCACAGCAGCACTGGCGTGGTACCGATGCCCGCATGAGCGCCGTGCCAGCCGGAATAGCTACCGTCCTTGGACAGCGCCTCGGCCACCACCATCTGCGCCACCATGTCCATCTCCATGCCGCCGTACTCTTCCGGCGCGGTGACGGCGGTCAGGCCCAGCTGCGCCGACTTCTTCACAATCGAGATCGCCAGCGCCTTGTCACCCTGCTGGATGGCTTCGACGTTGGGGCCTACTTCCTTGGCCCAGAACTCTTCGGTGGTCTTCGCGATGGCGCGGTGTTCATCGGTGAAATCTTCCGGAGAATAAATCTCCTGCGGGGTGCGGGTTTCGAGAAGGAAGGCGCCACCTTTGATGGTGGAAACAGGAGCGGCAAGCGTGGCCATAAATGAGAACCTCGGACTTAAATGATTCACCGCCCAACGGGCGCGACGTTAATATTCTACGCCGTCGCGCCGGGTCCGCTGATGGCCGCCATCCTGATCCTCCGCAACCCGGGCCTAGCCGAAGCCAACCGCATCGCCGCCGAAGTACCCATGGCCAAGGCCGGCTGGGTGCAGACGCAGGCGTTCGAATGGTTTGCGGCGGAAGGCGTGATGCCCGAGAAGAAGCAGAGGCAGCTAATCCGGCAGAAGCACTTGAACCTCTAGCCGGGCGCTAGGACCAATCGAGACCCGCTGCGGCGACGACACCCGACCACCAACGCGAGCCGTGACTTCGTAGTCTCCTGGCGCCATCCCCGACTGAGCGAACCGGCCCTCACCGTCGACCGCCGCAAACCTGGACCACAGCTCACGCTCTGCTGGCCGAGATGTCGCACGGCTGATCGCCACTTGTGCCCCTAGGACTGGCATTCGCTTGGCGTCAAGAACTTGGCCGCTAATCGTCCCTCCATCCGGGGATACCACGATCTCCAGATCGGTGGATGTCCCATTCAGAAGGTCGAGCCCATCGCGGAGGATCTCGCCGGAAGGGGTTTGGATGGACTGCGCGTAACTACCTGGTGGCAACTGCCCGACCCTGATCAGGTAAACATCGGGCGTCACTTCGGACGCCGCAACCCACCCATCGTCTTTAGGGGCGCTGAACCGCAAAACTCCCAACCCCTGCGTGGGGCTCAATGTGAAGGTTCCGGTTGGAGCATCGGCTCGGCCCCCTGCCGACCACCGCAGCTTCGCGCGAACTATATGTATTGGGCTCGGCGGAATTACTACGTTGTCGACATCCTGATCTCCCACGTAGAGATCCTTGAACCCTAGCACGCGCGCTCCCGGTCTCTGGCCGAGGCAAAGAACCTTGAGGCGGAAGTCTCCCCGCGGCATTCGCATCGCGAATCGGCCCTCGGGATCAAGCTTGGCCGTTGCGGTTGAACCGAGAGGATCGCGATTCCGATGCTCGTACGCCACAATGCAACCCGGCGTCACTGACTTTGGCTCGGTAAACTGTCCACGAATTGTCGCGTACTGGACTTCGCGCACAGCAATATCGAGTTCCCCGCGAGACTCGCCAGCCCGAAGTTCGATTACGGAGGCTCGGGTCCGGTCCAGTTCACCCGGATAATAGGTCAGTGGTCGGGGGCGCTCGACTTGTCCCCAAGCCTGTGCTGCGACAAGATACCGACCGGCGCGAAGACCGCCAATTCGAAAACTTCCAGTCGGTGACGACTCCAGAGCCGCCGTGACGCGGGTGTCGGCATCCGTGACCTCCACGGAAGCACCTCGTATCAGATCACCCTTGGCATCCAATACTCTGCCCGCGATTACCGCCTCCGGGCTGAGGACCAGAACCAAGCCATTTACGCTGCCACCCGGAGTTAACTCGACTCTCACGCCGAGCCCGCCGTCCAATTTGGCGTACCCGGATCTCTCTGCTACAACCAGGTGTGCCATGGGAGCCACTTCAGTAAATCGGAAGCGGCCTTCCGCATCTGAGGTCGTGCTCAATCCAGCGAAGCCAAGCCTTACCTTCACATTGTCCAGCGGAGCCCTAGTAATTGCGTCGACAGTTATCCCGGATATGTTGCCGGTTGTCTGGCCGTTCATCGCAGAGCCGACAAAACAGCTTCCGGCCAAGAGAAGAGAAAAGCATTGCCAACTCACAACGCTACTATCTCAAATTGCAGCTAGCACCGGCCGCTAGTTCAAACTCTCAAAAATCCCCGCCGCGCCTTGGCCGCCGCCGATGCACATCGTTACCAGACCGTACCGGTGCCCCTCGCGCTTCATCTCTCGCAAGATGGTCGCCGTCAGCTTGGCACCCGTGCAGCCCAGCGGATGGCCCAGGGCCACCGCGCCGCCGTTGACGTTGGTGCGTTCCAGCGGCAGGCCGCCTTCACGAATCACGGCCAGGGCTTGGGCGGCGAAGGCTTCATTCAGTTCGATGACGCCCAAGTCATTCATCTTCAGCCCAGCCAATGCGAGCGCTTTCGGAATCGCCACTACCGGACCAATACCCATGATCTCCGGCGGCACGCCACCCACGGCGAAGCTGACGAACCGGGCCATCGGCTTCAGGCCCAACTCCCGCGCCTTCGATTCCGACATCACCAGCGCCATGGCCGCGCCATCGGAGGTTTGCGAGGAGTTACCGGCCGTCACCAGGCCTTGGGCGTGAAAGACCGGCTTCAGCTTGGCCAGCGCTTCAATGGAGGTGTCCGCGCGCGGCCCCTCGTCCTTCGAAAACGTGAACTGCTTGGTTTCCGGTTTGCCGCCGTTCAGCGTGGTCTGCTCGACTTCTACCGGCACCAACTCGTCATCAAACTTGCCCGCCGCCTGAGCGGCAATGGCGTTCTGGTGGCTGCGGTAGGCGAAGGCATCGGCATCTTCGCGCGAGACACCGTACTTGCGCTGCACGTTCTCGGCGGTGAGCCCCATGTTGATGTAGATCTCGGGCTTGTGGTCCACCATCCAGGGGTTGGGCACCAGCCGCTGCGCCGACATCGGGATCATCGACATCGATTCGGCCCCACCGGCCAGCACGATCTCCGCCCCACCGGCACGGATACGTTCGGCGGCCATGGCGATGGACTGCAGACCCGAAGAACAAAAACGGTTGATGGTGACGCCGGGCACCTGATCCGGCAGTCCGGCGCGCAAGGCGGCCACGCGGGCCATGTTCATGCCTGACTCGCCTTCCGGCGCGGCGCAGCCCAGGATGACATCGTCGATGTCTTCGCCCTGTACCTGCGGGTATTTCTTCATCAGCGCCTGAATTACGTAGGCGGCCAAATCGTCAGGGCGCACCGTGCGCAACGATCCACGGCCGGACTTGCCCACCGGCGTCCGCAAACAATCAACGATAACTGCTTCAGTCATGGAAGTGATCCTCTTGGCTCTTCAAAACTCGGGTGCTTGGTGGTTCTGGTTACGCAGCGGTTTAGTTACGCAGCGGCTTGCCGGTCTTCAGCATGGCCTGGATGCGTTCCTGCGTCTTGGCTGTCCCGCAGAGGCTCAGGAACGCTTCACGCTCCAGATCCAGCAGATACTGCTCGCTCACCAGTTGCTCGCCCGACAG
>JBIKMK010000628.1:0-3132 GCA_044359315.1 Bryobacteraceae bacterium
GCATGGGCGACAGGCCGTTCTCCGACAGGAAGCGCAACGGTAGCTCTTCTGATGCCGCGCGCAGTTCCGCCGCCCCGGCCGCCAGCGTGGAGCTGGCTACCAGAAACTCATCCGTGCCCAGGAGTTGTACCTGGAAAAAGATTTGGAGCGCCATGGAAACCGAAAGAGACTAACTCAGGCCAGCGTAGCACGTGGCAGTGTTTTCAGGCCAATGGCGGGATGTGGCGCGACTACACCAACGCCAGCGGGCGGATGGGCGACCCGGTGGCGCCGGTCATCTTGAGTGGCGTGGCGATGAAGCCGAACTCGTAGATGTGGTCGTGCGAGAGCTGTTCCAGCAGCAGGTTTTCCATAATGTAGATGCCCATCTTGGGCAGCAGATAGACATGGGCGAACATGGTGGCGCCGGTTTCCGGATCGCGTTCGCCGTTCAAGGTATCCCAAGCCATGTTGTCGGCACCGACGGCCACCACCCCCTGTTCCGCCGCCCACAACGTACCGGACTTGGCGACGCCCGCCGCGCGCAGGTAGGTCTCTTCGTCATTCCAAATAGCCCCGGACCCGGTGCGGACCAGCAGGACGTCACCGGGGTTCACCAGCACGTTCTGAGCCGCGGCGCAGTTGATCATTTCGTCGGCGGTGATGGCGTGATGGTCCGGCAGACGGTCCACGTGGAGGAACCGCGCCATGTCGAGCATCACGCCGCGGGCCACGATGGGCGGCACGGTTTCGACGCCATGCTCCTTGAAGCCGGCCGGAGTTTCCGCTGCGTCCGTCTTGACGCCGCCGAATAGCTCCAATTCGCAGGCTTGGTGGCAGAGCGCGTCGATGTGCGTCCCGGTGTGGTCCGTCATGGTGACGATGCCGGAGGAACCGGAGCGGGGGCCGTTTACGGCCGGGTTGTAAGTGTCCCGGTGGCGGCGGTGGAGCGCGTAGAAGTAGCCCGGGCGGCGGTGGGATTCATGCAAGGGCATCGCGGGGAAGCGCGGCTGCTCCAAATCATAAATGCGGGCTGAGCTAAGCGCGGGAATCAGCATGCCAGCTATCCTAGCTCAGCCCGCAGGGCAATACAGTTCACTCAATCGCGGAGCCGCGAACATTGACCGCGAGACGCCCTCCCAGCTAGAAGCTCCGGCTGGGCCGGTAGCCGGGGCGGGAGCGGACGCGGAATTTCTTGCCCGGGTCAGTCGCGATCTCGACGGCGATCTTGCGGAAGCCTTCGTTGGGATTGCTGGCCGGATAGTAGGTGACCGTGTAGGAGTTGCCCAGATCCTCGCGGATCGATTCGAACGCCTCCACCTGCTTCTGCCACGTCTTGGCGAAGTAGGCCTTGCCCCCGGTGCGGCCGGAGATGCGGCGGAACACGCCGGACGAGATGGCGTCTTTGCTGACTTCGCTGGTGGAGATGACGTAAATGGGGATGCCTTCGTCTTCAGCCACGGCGCGCACGTCGTCCGGAGCCACCATGGAGCCATTGTCCGGGCCATTGGAGAAGACGATGATCACCTTGCGGCCCGGCACCTTGGCGGCGTCGCGGAGGGTCAGTAACAGGGCATTGTAGAGAGCGGAATCATCCCCGGCCACTGCTTTGCGGAGGCCGGCGATGGCGTCGGCGCGGTCCTTGCTCAGGTCTGCCGCGCGCGTCAGGTTGCGGCTGAAGGTGTAGACGGCCACCGAATCCGCACGGTCAAGGCCCCGGACGAAATCGGCGATGGCGTCCGAGGCGTAGACGAAGCCGCGGTACATGTAGTTCGAAGTGTCGAACAAGACAAACACGTTGGTGCCGACAAAGGAGTCGCTGGAGCGTTGATCGCCCGCGCCCGGGTTCTGTGATTCGGAGGTCAGGATCGGCCGCGTGGTGCCGTCGTCGAGAATCTGCAATGGCGGTTTGTTGCCTTCGGCAAAGGTGGCAATCTTCTGTTGAATCCCATCTTCCAGGATGCGGATATCCGTGTGCTTCAGCCCGTTGACATAGCGGCCCTTGGCATCAGTGACGGTGAAGCTGTGCACCACCATGTCCACCTTGACGCGGAAGGTGGGCCGATCCTGGGCCAATAGTGCAGGCCCGCCCGACAGGAGAGTGACGCCGCTCCCCAGCGCGGGCACGGTGAGCGAAACGGCGGAACGGCGAGTGATCTTCAAGGCAAGTTCTCCTCAAAACAATCTATTGCAAAGTCGCCCGCTGGCTGGCTGACTTGCGGTTGGCGGTGCGCAGATTGTCGCCCACCACGCGCAGAGAGCGCAACAGAGCCGGCCAATCTTCCAGGTGGGTGGCGAAAATCGCCTCCACCGTTTTCTGAGTCCACAGCGGGACGTTGACGTTGAGTTGCGCCGGAGGAACATCCAGTTCGTCGGCCAGGGCGGCGTAATAAAGCGTCGACGATTCCCAGCTCTCCGCCAGAATGCGGCTGGAATAGCCCATCAACGTGGGGAACGTGCGCAGATCCATCAGTGCCGGGCGGTAGGAGTTGGCCAGCGTCGGCTTCGGCGTGCCAAAGGCGCGCGAGATGGCCACATCGTTGTGCCGCGCCGGATCGGCGGCGGCCAACCGCTTGATCTCCGCCGCTTCCGGACCCGGTACCGCCAGATCGCTGGCCAGCACCCGGCCACCCAGCAGATAGGCCTCCGAGGGCAGCAACAGGTCCAGCGCACCCCGGACATCACCGGCCTCCAGCAGCGTCTCAATGCGGCGGGACCGGGCGGGCGGGGCCTGGCGCGAAACAAGCTCCACCACCACCGGCCGGGCCTGGGCATCCACACCGGCCAGGGCCACGGCCGATTCACCCAAGCGCTGCAACAGCGCGGCGTAGTGCATCTGGGATGGCGTCACCTGCCAGAACCGCGGCACCTTGGCGCTGACGATCATCTGCGGCACCAGATCGCCCCAGATCAGAGCCTGCTCCCGCGTCGGGATCAGGAAGTTCTGCTCAGCTTCAGCCAGCGCGTAAGGGACGTTGGCCAGCGAGCCCACCAGACGGCCACCGGCGCTGGACGGCCAGCCGGTGCCGAACACTTCGGTAGCCTTCCAGGTCTGGATGCTGCCCTGGGCGCCGATAAAGTCGTGGCTGCGGACAAACAGCGGATTGGTGATCAGGATCTGCGCACCCGGCGGGGCGTAGTGGATAGAGTTGT
>JBIKMK010000072.1:0-11098 GCA_044359315.1 Bryobacteraceae bacterium
CCCCACAAATTCGACATAATCGGGGTCATGAAAGGCCGTACTCGCCGCCAAGTGTTGCAATCAGCGGGTGTGGCATCCCTGGCCACCGCCACGGGTGCCGCGCCCGCCCAAACCGGAGAACTGACCCTATTGGGGCAGCTAGGCATCCGCCCGGTGGTGAACTTTCGCGGCACCCACACCGTGATCGGTGCCTCCAAGCCCTGGCCCGAACTTCAACCCGCGATGGCCGAACTGGCGCGCCATTACGTGGTGCTGGAAGAACTGCAGGAAAAGATCGGGCAGCGGCTGTCCCGGCTGATCGGCTGCGAGGCGGCGCTGGTGACCTCCGGGGCGGCGGGTGCCATTGCCTTGGGCACCTTCGCCTGCCTGGCCGGAACGGACGAGCGCCGCATCCGGCAACTGCCGGACTTGACCGGCATGAAGAGCGAGGCGATCATCCAGAAGGTCCACCGCAATGGTTACGACCATGCCGTGCGCAGCGCGGGCGTCAAGATTGTCGAGGTGGAGACGCGCGAGCAACTGCTGAACGCCGCGAGTTCCCGGACGGCGCTGATGTACTTTCTGGGCGGCCAGAGTGGCGACTGGAACATCGAAACGCCCATCCCGTTAGCCGAATGCATCGCCATCGGCCGCAAAGCCGGGTTCCCGGTGCTGGTGGACGCGGCCAACATGCTGCCACCCTGGGGCAACATTCCCAAACTGGCGGCGCTGGGGACAGACTTGATCGCCATCAGCGGCGGCAAGCACCTGCGCGGCCCGCAAAGCTCCGGGATTCTGGCGGGCCGGAAAGACCTGATTGCGGCCGCGGCGCTGAATGCCAGCCCGCATTCTGATTCCAACGGGAGGCCCTTCAAGGTGGGCCGCGAAGAGATGGTGGCGTTGTGGCTGGCGGTGGAGAAGTACGCAAAGCTGGACTTTGCGGCACTGGATCGCGAGTGTGAGCGGCAAGCGAAGTTTCTGGCCGGCGAACTGGGCAAGATCCCCACGATGCAGGTAAGCTTTGCCCCACACGACCGCACGCGGCGGGTCCATCGTGTGGTGGCCCGTTGGGATCAGCAAAAGACCGGGCTGAGCGTGGCCGCGGTCGAGAAGCGATTACTGGACGGCACGCCACGCATCGCCACGTTGCGCGAGAAGGATGGCCTGATGTTTGTGGTCTTCATGAACGATGCGGGCGATGAGAAGCTGGCTGCGGTGCGCATGAAGGAGATCTTCTCCGCTGCTTAGCCGCGGTTGTGGACCGCTCCCTGGCGGTCGCGGCTCGGTAGCGTGCGAATGCTACCGAGCCGCGCGCGCAAGCAAGCGGGCAGCGGCAAAGCAAATTACTAACGCGGCGAGATCCGCGGCCAGGCCAGTTCCACACCCTGGGCCGTTAGCGACGCCTGAAACTCCTTGCGCCTCGCTTCGTTATTGCGGATGGCGCGCGGGGTTTGGCGGGTCTTGACGGCGTGGGCGGCCAATGCCCCAGCCGATTCTCCGATGTTCCATTCCACCGGGTGCAGGCGGTAGCAGCCGTTGGTGATGTGGGTGACGCCCAGGTTCTTGGAGGCGGCGAGCAGGTTCTCGACACGGCGTGGGATCAGCGCACCCATGGGGATCTGGAACGGCAGTGAACTGACGTCGATGTAGTTGTCGCCGCCAGAAGAGGGATGCAGGTCGATCCGGTAGCTGCCGATGCCCACCGAATCGGCAAACGTTTCGGCGGTCACCTGTTCACGGGACTGGCCAGTGGCTTTCATCCGCGCCTCGGTGCCAACGTGCTGCTCAACGACCGTAAACTCCGCCTTGATGCGGCGTGACTCGCGGATGTAGGGATACTTGGCCAAGCCATCCGCGGTGCCGGACTGGTCGCCACGCAGCTTCAGGCCTTTCCAGCCCGCGCCGGTGGCGGCAGGAGCCTCGGTCTGCATCCAATACAACAAGCTGAGCGAGAGATCCCGGCCGCCCTTGAGATGCCGGGCCGCTTCGACGTCGCTCACCTCATGCAGATTGCCCAACCAGTAGTCGTTCTGGGGCCAGTTGATCAGCGAGATGTCGGCACCCGCGTCACCTTCAAAGTGGCTCTTGGACCGGATGCGGCGGTAGAGCCAGAGGTTCAGCGGTCCAGCGACGCCGGTGGATTCAGTGGGGTCAAACTTGACGGCCCGAGGCTCCAGCGTAATCGGGTTCGACATCGACCAACTGAGCAGTTTGCCGGGCCAGTTTTTGGGCTTCAGGTTGGGCACATAGTCGCGCCAGAACTGGTAGTTGTCCGGCTTGTCGATGGTGTGGTCCTCGCCAGGGTGATAGCTAATCGAGAAACAGATCGTGAAGGCCTGAATGTTGGCCGGTTGGGCCACTTCCGGTGCCGAGGGTTCGCCGGTCTCTTTGCGCGATTCAAAGCCGGTGACGTATTCCACTTTGGCCAGCGGCAGCAGGTCGCCTTGCTCGGTGGCGTCGATGAAGTAGGGCGCTTCGATCACCCGCGTGGCCCCGGTTTCCAGATCCTTCAGGCTGACGGCGGTGATGCGGTCGCCACTGGTGGCCGCCGCCGCGGGCCGATGGCGGAGCAGCAACGTCAACTGCCCGCTCGAAAGCCAGGGCGAGAGCATCGCTTCAATGACGGCGAGTGAGACGGGCGGCTCATGCGTCAAGGCGGAGACGCTGCCGCCGCCGGGGTTGAAGACGCTCTGTTGGCGAAGGCTGGCCTTCAAGGCGAAATGGTCGCGATAGTACTGGCGGACGGCGCGGCGGTAGTCGCGATAGAGGCGGGTACCGCCGAAGTTCTCAATCCAGGGATGTTCATCCGGCGGGACGCATTGCGAGGTCAACTGGCCGCCCACCCAATCGGTCTCTTCGGTCATGACGACGCGCAGGCCATGGCGCAAGGCCGCGAGAGCCGCCGCACAGCCACCGGTTCCGCCACCAATGATGGCGACATCGGCGGTCAGTGATTTGGCGGCCAGCGCCGCGCGGGGGAACACCATCGCCGTTGAGGCAAGAGAAGCAAACTGGCGTCGCGAGATCTTCACATCAGTCACGCTAGCACGAGGCCCGGCAACGGCGGTCCCCGCTGGCCGCGGCCCACACGCGCGATAATCAAAGCTGTCGGTTGCTGCCTTCAGATCATGCTTCAGGAATACATCCACGCTCACGAACAGCGGTTGCTGGACGAACTGCTGACGTTCCTCCGCATCCCATCCATTTCGACGCTGCCCGAACACCAAGGTGACGTCGCCCGGGCGGCCGGGTTTGTGGCCGATGCGTTACGCACAACGGGCCTGGAGAATGTCGAGATCATCCCCACCGACGGGCACCCGCTGGTCTATGGTGATTGGCTGCATGCGCCCGGCAAGCCCACCGTGCTCTGCTACGGGCACTACGACGTCCAGCCGCCCGATCCGCTGGAGCTGTGGCACACGCCGCCGTTTGAGCCGACGATCCGAGACGGCAATATCTTTGCCCGAGGCTCGGCTGACGACAAGGGGCAGATGTACACGCACATCAAGGCCGTCGAGGCGTTGATGGCGCTGAATGGCGGCCGGTTGCCGGTGAACGTGAAGTTCCTGGTGGAGGGCGAAGAAGAGATCGGCGGCAAGGCGATCGCCAAGTATGTCCCGGCCCATCAGGAAAAGCTGAAGGCCGATGTGGCGCTGGTGTCGGACACGGCGCTGTATGCCGATGGCATCCCCACGTTGTGCGTTGGGTTGCGCGGCCTGATCTACACCGAAATCGAGGCGACGGGGCCGGCTCGCGATCTGCACTCCGGATTGTTTGGCGGCGCGGCACCCAATGCAGTGTTTGGTTTGGTAGAACTGCTGGCTAAGATGAAGGACGCGGACGGACGCATCCAGATCCCCGGCATCTACGACGACGTCAGGGAGCCGGCGGCGGCGGAGCTGGCCAGTTGGGACAGCCTGCCCTTTAGTGCCGAATCCATGCGCCAGAACGAAGTAGGCGCCACCAGCCTGACCGGTGAGCCGGACCGGCGCGTGCTGGAACGTATCTGGTCCCGCCCGACGGTGGAGGTGCACGGCATTGCCGGGGGCTTTACGGCCGCTGGTGCCAAGACCGTCATTCCGTCCAAGGCCACGGCCAAAGTAAGCCTGCGCCTGGTGCCCGATCAGCAGCCCGAAAAGATCATCGCGGCATTGAGGGATTTTGTGGCAGCGAATACGCCGTTGGGCATTGTGACGGAGGTCCGGGTTTTGAGCGGCGGGCCGGGCTTGGTGGTGAATCCCGATCATCCCGCCATGGCGGCCGCCGCCAAGGTGTTTGGCGAGGCACTAGGGCGGCCCACGGTGTTTACCCGATCCGGAGGCTCCATCCCGATTGTGGGTGACTTTGCGCAACACCTGGGCATCCCCACGGTGTTGATGGGCTTTGGCTTGCCGGATGACGGACTCCATTCGCCGAACGAGAAGTTCCGTCTGTCGAACTACTACCTGGGCATCGCTACGGTGGCACACTTCCTTGAAGAGTACGGAAATCGCTGACCCTCGCACCGCTGAACCTCCCGCCGCACCGGCGAGCGTATTCCGGTCCGCCAGCATCGTCTCGGCGGCGGTGGCGCTCAGCCGGGTAAGCGGCTTGGTGCGTGAAATGGTGATGGCGCGCCTGTTTGGCGCAAGCCTGGCCTATGACGCGTTCCTGTTGGCCTTCCGCATTCCCAACCTGACACGGGATCTGTTTGCCGAAGGGGCGCTGTCGAGCGCCTTTGTCCCCAAGTTCACCGAGTATCTGAATCACCGCAGCCGCGAAGAGGCGGCGCAACTGGCGAATCTGGTGGCGACGGCGCTGATTATGCTGGTGGGCGGATTCTGCTTGCTGGGGATGGCCGCCAGTCCTTGGCTGGTGGGGCTGCTGGCGCCGGGCTTTCATCAGGTACCGGGCAAGTTTGAACTGGCGGTTTCGCTCACCCGGGTGATGTTCCCGTTTCTGCTGCTGGTGGCACTGGCGGCACAAGCGATGGGGATCTTGAATGCCTGCGGCCAGTTCGGTATTCCGGCCATCTCGTCGACGTTTTTTAATCTGGGATCGGTGGTGTTTGGGTTGATCCTGGGCTTGGTGCTGGGGCCGCAGTGGGGCTTGCAGCCGATTGAGGGCATGGCCTGGGGCGTGGTGGGCGGCGGCGCGCTGCAGATGCTGGTGCAGATTCCGGCGCTGGCCAAGCAAGGCTTCCGCTTCCGCTTTCTGATCGATTGGCAGGACCCGGGGTTGCGCCACATCCTGGCGCTGATGGGTCCGGCGATTTTGGGCAGTGCGGCGGTGCAGATCAATGTGATGGTGAACACCTCGTTTGCGGCCGATGTTCTCGATCCGCTGCGAGGCCATGATGGTCCGGTGAGTTGGCTGGGCTACGCGTTCCGGTTTATGCAGTTGCCGCTGGGATTATTCGGCGTGGCCATTGCCTCAGCGACGCTGCCCGCGGTTTCGCGTAGTGCGGCTGCGGGCAACACGGAAGAGTTCCGGCGCACCTTGTCACGCTCTGTGGGCATGGTGTTCCTGCTGACGGTTCCGTCGTCGGCCGGGTTGATCATTCTTGGACGCTCCATGATTGGGGCCATTTATGAAGGCGGCTCCTTCAACGCTTACGACACGGCGCAGACAGCGTTGGCCTTGAATGGCTTTGCGTTTGGACTGGTGGGCTATGCGGCGATGAAGGTATTGACTCCCGCCTTTTACGCGTTGCAGGATTCGCGGACACCGATGGTCATCAGCCTGTTGAGCGTCGGGGTGAACTTCTTTACGGCCACCACGCTGATCCGGCTGGTGGGCCTGGGCCATGAGGGCCTGGCGATGACCACTTCCGCGGTGGCGGTGTTTGGCTTCCTGACCTTGTTCTGGATTCTCCGCGGGCGTCTGGGTGGGATCAATGGCCGTGAGTTGGCCTCCAGCTTTGCGCGCATTGTGGTGGCGGCGATGGCGATGGGGTTGGTGGTTTACTTTGTAAACGACCGCATCCTGGCCTTGTTGGGGCCGGGGAAGTTGTCGTATCTGGCGGCGCTGGCGGCGGCCATTCCAGGGGGCGCGGCAGTCTATTGGGCCGTGTGCCGGATGCTGGACGTCCCGGAGCTGGAACCCGTCACACGTTCGCTTGACAGGTTCAATCCCTGGCGGCGTGCTACGATTTCGACTAGATGATAGAGGAAGTTGAACAGGCAGTCCGGTTGGAAGAAGTTGACCGTCGGCTGATCGCCCTGACGCAAGAAATCGCGGAGCTTCCGAAGCACATCGCGCGGATTGAGCAACAGTTGATTGGCCATTTGAAGAAGCTGGACGCCGACAAAGCGGCCCTGGCGGCCAATCAGCGGGAGCGCAAACAGAAAGAACTGGATGTCCTGGCGGCCAACCAGAAGATTTCAAAGTTGCGCGATCAGATGATGTCGGCCAAGACCAACGAGCAGTACAAGGCCTTCCAGCATGAGATCGAATTCTGCGAAGGTGAGATCCGCAAAGCTGACGACCGCACGCTGGAGCTGATGACGGCTTCCGAGCCACTCACCGCCGCCGTTAAGGCTGCTGAAGTGGCGTTGGCCGAAGAGAAGAAGCAGGTGGAAGCCGAGAAGGCCGCCGCGCGGGAACGCTCCGGTGCGGACCAACTGGCGCTGTCTGAAACGAAGGCCAAGCGCGCTGAGCTGGCCGCCACGCTCCCGGCGCAGCTGCTGGCCAACTTTGAGCGCCTGCGCAAGAAGTTCCCCAAGGGCCCGATTGTGACCGATGCCACCAAAGGGCAGTGCTCCGCCTGCCACATGAAGTTGCGGCCCCAGTACTTTGAGGACTTGAAGCGCTCCACCAAAGTGATGAACTGTGAGAGCTGCGGCCGCATCCTCCGCTACGCTCCGGCCACCGACCAGCAGGCGATGTATGACGGTGGCACGCGCGTCTCGATGAGCTAAACCGGGTCGAGACAACGAAAAAGAAAAAGGGCCCGGCGGAGTGATTCTCCACCGGGCCCTTCGCTTTCTTGCTTCGTTAGGCTGACAGCTTGACGAGTCCCGAAACGGAAGCCGCCGCAGCCATCGAGGCGGGCATCTCGAGATCCGGCATCGGCTTTGCGGTAAACAGCCGCCGGCTGGGGATGGCCAGCAAGCGAGCCCAGCGGTTGGCGCGGCTGCGGCGCGCGCTGTCGGTGGAGATACCGGTGTTGGCGTACATCTGGCGGTAGAGCCGCGAGATGAACAGGAAGGCGATGCGGCCCTTCAGATTGGGCACGCAGCTAGAGCGCTTCCAGATGGCACCGAGGCTGTAGAACTTATCCCAGACCTTCTGCGTGCGGTCCCGGATTTCGTCAGTGCTCATCGTGGGGTGCTCGACGAACATCTTGGGGCGCTTTTCGGCGGGGATCAGCCAGTGACGCGTCACCGGGATGCCATCAACGCGCTGGACGCCTTCGCCCTGCTTCTTTTCCCACTTCTCGAAATCAACCGTACCGGGGAACGGCGTCAACATCACGAACTGTGCAAACGTGATGTCGGCCTGCTTGGCCAGCTCCAGCGTGGCGTCGAAGGTATCTTCGCGATCACTGGGGAGACCGAAGATGAACGACCCGAGCACATGCACGCCCGCCGCACGGAATCGGCGCAAGCGCTCAGCTAACTCAGCGCCCGAAGAGTTGAAGCCCTTGTAGACGGCCTTCAAACCTTCATCGGTGACCGATTCGACACCCACCAGCGCGCCCTTGATGCGCGCCTTGTTCATGGCTTCCAGAAACGCTTGGTCCTCGGAGGCTTCCATGGTGATCTGCGTGAACAGCACCATGTCCTTGGGCAGCTCCGCCAGCGCGGCCATCAGCTCAAACCGCTCATTGCGAATCGCGGTCAGCTCGGCCAGGCGGGCAAAGTTCTTCTGCCGCTCAGCATTCGCCAAGTCGGTCAGCGTCACGGGATAGAAGTTGTCATCAGCCAGCGCGATGAAGCGGTAGCCCAGGCGGCGCAGTTCGACGATCTCGGCGATCACCGGATGCGTGGCGCGCTGGCGCGGCTCCTGACCATCGGTCCGCCAGACCGAGCAGAAGGAGCAATGCTTCGGGCAGCCGCGAACCGTCTGGACCGAGGCCCACATGTAGCGGCCAGCGGGCAGCAGATCCCAGCGGGCAGAGGCAAATTTGGAGGCTCCGACGCGGCCACCGGCGTAGTTCTTCTCGGGCTTGCCGGCCACACAGTCATCAATCACTTGGCCCCATACTTGGTCGCCATCGCCGTCGACGACGGCATGCGCCTGGCCCAATTCAAAAGCTTCCTCGGGGAACAAGGTGGCATGAATGCCACCGAACACCACCCAGGCACCACGTTCGCGGGCCGCTCGGCCCACGGCGAAGCCGCGCAGGGCATTGCCGGTATGAATACCGATACCCACCACGTCTCCGGCTTTGATCGTGTTGACGTCAAGCGCTTCCAGTGTTTCGTCAACAATCACCGGATCGCCAAAGCGGGCCGGCGTGGCACCGGCCAACACGAACAACCACCGGGGCGTAATGACCCCGATCCCGAAAGCCAAATCGCTAGGGTTAATTAGGTGAACTCGCACTAAACATCTCCTTGGACGCAACCGTCTTAGGCGTCAATTCTGCAAGGATGCCAACTGCGGCCTTAATGTTTGATCGCCGATTGCGAGCATAGCAAAGATCGCTTGCCTTAGCATGCTACTCTGGAAACACGTCACGGAATCGTGGCGGCTCTGCCGTGTTAAACTTCGCCCGCGTTATTGTGTTCGGCCTAGCCCAGCTCGCAGTGTGTCCGGCTGCCCGGAAGGCAGCTCGTAATTGATGGGTGACCATTCACCCATGTCCAAGGAGTAGTGAGATGACCAATATTTTCGTAGGAAACCTTTCCTATCAGACCGGCGAGGCCGATTTGGAAGCCGCATTTGCGCAGTACGGGGCGGTGGAGCGGGTGAGCATTGTCCGGGATCGCGACACCGGGCAGCCGCGCGGGTTCGCTTTTGTTGAAATGACCAATGGCAACGAGGCGCAGAACGCGATCGCCAGCCTGAACGGGCGGGAATTGAACGGCCGTGCGATCAACGTGAACGAAGCTCGTCCCCGTGAAGAGCGCGGTGGCGGCGGCGGTGGCAACCGGTTCGGTGGCGGCGGCGGTGGCCGTGGTGGCAACCGTGGCGGCAGCGGTGGCGGCGGTGGCCGTCGCGAACAGCGCTGGTAGTCAGCAACCCTCAAAAAATATTTTCTGGCAAGAATGGCCTCTTGGGGTAAAACCCAGGGGGCCATTCGGTTTTATGCTCAACTTTTTAGTCCTACTTTAAGGACGAACGCCGGACCCAGGCCCCCAGCAGGACGGCCGCGGCCATCATCAGGCCCAGCGTCAAGCCCACCCAAAGGCCGAATACCTGCCAGTGCAATCCAAAGCAAAGCACGGCCCCCACCGGCAGCCCCACCACCAGGTAGCCCGCCACGTTCGCCACAAAGGCCATCTTGGTATCCCCCAACCCGCGCAGGGCGCCGGTGGCCACCACCTGCACTCCATCAAAAAGCTGAAACGCGGCCGCCGCCCCCAGCAGCGGGATAGCGACCCCGAGCACTGCCGGGTCCAGGGTGTAGAGGCCCAGGATTTGGCGCGGGGCCAACATCATCACCACGCCGGAACAGGCCATGAAGCCGGCCCCCAGAGCAATCGCGGTCCAGCCGGCCACCTGGGCGGCCCGGCGGTCACCCCGCCCCATGGCCTGCCCCACGCGGACGGCCACCGCGGAACTGATCCCCAGCGGCACCATATAGGTCAACGCGGCATTGTTCAGCACAATCTCATGGGCGGCCAGAGCGAAGGCGGGAAACTGACCGGCCAGCGCGGTGGCCAACCCAAAGCCGGCGATCTCGAGAAAAATGTGGCCCGCAGCCGGTACACCCAATAGGAACAGCGTCTTGATCCGCGTCCAGTCTGGCCCCTCCCACCGCAGGACGCCGCGGGGAAGCGCCAGCAGCAACACTGCCGCCATGTAGATACGGGCGGCGATGGTCGCCACGGCGGAGCCGGTGACACCCAGCTTCGGCGCTCCCCAATGGCCTTCGATCAACAGCCAGTTGCCCGCGAAGTTGATGAGGTTGGCGCTGACCAGCGCGATCATCACCGGCCGGACCACGCTCATCGATTGCAGGTAGCGGCGGAAGACGGCATAGACGCCCAGCGGCAGCACGCTCCAGGCCAGGGCCGCGGAGAAGGGCTGCGCCAAGCGGCTGACGGCCGGATCAATGCCCCACCAGGGCAAGGTCAAGGCAAACAGCTCCATCACCGCCAGCAAGACCGGCGCCACCAGCGCGGCTAACCAGAGCCCCTGGCGGAGCGAATGGTCGCAATCAGCCTGGTCCCCCGCGCCAAAGGCTTGGGCGATCAGCGTATCCAGACCCAGCAGAAACCCGATCACCAGAATGCCGACGGTGTTGAAGATGACGTTGCCCATCGCCACGGCACCGATCGCCTCCGCGCCCAGGTTGCCCACCATCATCGTGTCGACAACACCCATGGCCATCCATCCCAACTCCGCCAGCACCACCGGCAAAGCCAGCTTGACCAGGGGCGTCAGTTCGGCGCGGAAACGAGTTTGGGCGGACGGAGAGTTGGCCATCAACATGCAGAATCAACTTCAGTGTAGTTGTGATACGATTCCGCCCGTCGTCATAGGACCGAAACATTATGAAAGTCTACGAAGGCAAAGACATCCGCAACATTGCGCTGGCCGGGCACGGCCATGCAGGCAAGACTCAGCTGACGGCAGCGGCGCTGCACAGCTGTGGTGCCACCAACCGGTTAACCCGGGTAGATGAGGGGAACACGATTACCGACTTCGATGAAGAAGCGGTGTCGCGCAAGATTTCGATCTTCAGTTCCATCGCTGCGGCCGAGTGGCGCGGCACCAAGGTGAACCTGCTGGATACGCCCGGGTTCAACTGCTTCATGAACGATACGCGGGCGGCGCTGCATGCGGCCGACGCCGTGATGGTGGTAGTGGATGGCGTGGCCGGCGTGGAAGTGCAAACGGAGCGGGTCTGGAGTTTTGCCGAAGAGTTCAAGCTGCCACGCGCCATCTTTATCAACAAGCTGGATCGTGAACGGTCCAGCTTTGAGCGCACGATGGAGAACATTCATCAGGTGTTTGGCCGCACTTG
>JBIKMK010000629.1:0-3106 GCA_044359315.1 Bryobacteraceae bacterium
CCTTTCTTCAAGAAGCAGCCCGGTGCGATGCGCACGTTACTGGGAGGCTGGCAGATCAATGGCATCATGACGCTGCAGGGGGGACTGCCCTTCACGGTGTCCGCCGGTGCCGACCGGTCGCTGGCCGGCATTGGCCGGGACCGGGCGGACGTCACCGGCTCGGTGGCGGTGAACAGCGGCGCCAGCCGCAACGACCAGGTGTTCCGTTATTTCGACACCACCCGGTTCGCCCTCCCTGCCCTGGGCACCTTCGGCACCGTCGGCCGCAACACGCTGATCGGACCGGGCCTGATCAACTTCGATTCGGCCATCTTCAAGCAGTTCCGGTTCGCCGAACGGCGCGAACTGGAGTTCCGCTGGGAGACGTTCAACGCGGCCAACCGCCCCAACCTGGGCAACCCGATCTCCAGCTTCACCAACGGCGCTTTCGGCCGCATCACCACGGCCGGCTCGCCGCGGATCATGCAGTTCGGCTTGAAGCTCTACTACTAACGAGGTGGTATCGTGTGGGTATGACGCCGTCGCTCACTGCCGTCAGCTTGGAGGACTACCTCTCTCGGGCGGAGTTTGAGAAGTGCGAGTGGGTGGACGGAGAAATTGTCGAGCGTGGCATGGGCACGGGCCATCACAGCTGGTTAGGATTGGAGATTGGCGGTCGGCTTCGCGACCATTTTGGCCCTTCAAGGCCAGGCCACGTCGGCTTTGAGCTTCACTGCCGCCTCCTGGTCAATGGTGAGGTGCGGTACCGCCTTCCGGACATCGCGGTGGTCCTCAAACAAGACCTACGAAAAGTTCACCATCTGGAAGGCGCACCGGAGATCGCCATCGAGATCCGGTCGCCTGACCAGACCGTCGCCTCCCAGCTCCGCAAATGCAGGGAGTACCTGGAATCCGGCGGGAAGGTGGCGTTGTTGGTGGTACCCGAAGAGAGTACGGTCTACATTCAGGAAGGCGAGTTGCCGCTCCGGGTGGTGATCGCGCCAGAGTCACTAACGCTGGAATCGCTGCTGCCCGGTTTTGCTCTGGACTTGGGGACGCTTTTCGCTTAGCGCCGGGCTGCTGCCGGTCGCGCCGTCGGATATTCTTCAAACCAGGATGCTTCCGCTCGCCCTCATGACCACCGTCGCCTGGCAGGCCGTCGCATCGGCGGAGGAGGCGACCCTTCCGCGCGATGAATGGTTGCCGCTGCTGATCAAGGTGTCGCAGGTGGTGCGTCAGCAATCAGAACGGCTGCGCAACTTTACCTGCGTGAAGTCGGTTAACCGGCATACGATTGATGGCAAGCGCCGTGAAACCCGGGACACCTTGCGATTCGAGACCGGCATCGTCGGTGATGCCGAAGTATTTGGCTGGCCCGGCCAGGAATTGAGCCAGGATTCGCCCAACGGACTAGTGTCCTTCGGAGCCAGTACAACCGGGGATTTGTACTCTACGGTCCGCAGCGCCATCGGAAATCGCGAAGTTACGATCCTCCAAGCGAAGCGCGGTACCAGCGGCGAGGTTGTGTTCAGCTACGAGATGGGAGCACTCAACTCCCATTTCACGGTGAGCGGCCCAACGGCCTCCGCCACGGTTCCGTTTTGTGGGGAGTTCGCCGTCGAGCCCACTGAGCCTCGCCTCCTTTGGTTCAGGAAAGAGGCAGACGATATCCCGGTCGAAGTGGGCACCCGTCGCACAGAGACCATGCTCCGCTACAATCGCAAGGCTAATCAGCCACCCTTCGACATTGTGCCCGTCTCCGCCGTCACCGTCATGCACGATTGGTGGGGAAGGCAATCCACCCTGTCCTCCACCTGGCAGGGTTGCGCCGAGTATGCCGTTACCTCCGCCATCTCTTTCGGAGACGAACCCAAGGCTGCGGCCGCCGCCGGTCGCCGGCTTATCAGCAGCTGGCTAAGCCTCCGTGAGGGTACCTTCTCCACGGAGCTTAGCGGCGAAACAGCTCTAGCCACCCTCACGGCTGGCGATTCGGTGGCCATGCACCTTTCTTCCGCCGTCACTCTTTCTGACGGATCTCAGTTGCCTGTGGGTACGCGTTTGATGACCCGAGTGGTGCTGAACCATGTGCGCCCAGATGACGACACGCGCATTGTTGGCCTGCGCCTGGATCCTCATGTGGGCGCCGAGCGGCGGGTTCTGCTCGATGCCACGGCCGAGCAGGTCACCGGATCCGGAGTGGAGACGGGCGTTCGGGTGACACGGTACTCCGCACGCTCGAACAGAGTGGGCTCAATGTCGTCCTTTGAGAGCAGTGAGGAGAAACTCTACCTGGACCGAAGCGCGGGAGCCGCCACGTTCATGCTTCCACTCAAGGCCGCAAAACTGCCGCTTCCCCTCAAGATCAGGTGGCGGGCGGACCCAGCGGCACGCTCAGAAGCACTCCGAACTCGCGCGGGAAGTGGCAACTGACCCGGGCGTGGACGCGACCCTGCCGGTCAAAGTAGCGGCCCGCGAGGCCGCACGGGAACACCCCTTCGTGCCAGATGTTGGGGTGGATATAGAGTCCGCAGGAGCCGTCAAACCAGAACGTCTTGAACTGCTCCGGCCGCACGTCATCTCCCGGCAGCGCCAGGGGAACCACGAACGGTTCGGGAGCCTGCGGGTAGAACAATTGGCCACCATCGGGGTGATAGTTGGCATGCCACAGCAGTAAACGTTGCGGTGGTAGCTGGGGTGCCGCGCCAAGCTCACCAGGCGGACGAGAGAAGCCCAGGACGTAGTGGCCACCCACGGCATCATTGCGGGCCATCAGACGTTCGCCGTCCCAGCCACAGGCAAAAATGCCATCGGTGGTACCCGCTTCATCACCCGTGTCCTCGTCCACCTCACGCCAGCCAGCAGCGGGCCACCGGACGATTTTGACGGGGTGTGACTGCGGGTCGGTCACCAGTTCGCCGTAGCCCTTCAGGCTCTCGGCCGTCGCAATGACAAACGGAGATTCCACCACCGGCAGGTGAGGCGGAATCTCCGGATTCAGGTAGTCCAGCAGCATAATCCCGTAGCCCCATGCGTCAGCTTGGGGCTTCTCAGCATCCTTCGAAATAGCCCCAAGCTAACGCATGGGGCTAGACGAGGATGAAAACACTCGGTCGGACTTAGGCCAGTT
>JBIKMK010000630.1:0-3104 GCA_044359315.1 Bryobacteraceae bacterium
AGCGCGAGCTGATGGTGTCACAACTGCGCCTGCTCGCGGCCGGTGAGACCATTGAGCGGCCCGTCTACGACTATGGCACCCACGACCGGAGCCCTGAGACGCGCACCGTCACCCCTGGCGACTACGTGGTGGTGGAGGGCTTGTGGACGCTGTGGTACCCGGAGTTGCAGCCGCTCTATTCGTTGACGGTCTACGTCGATACGCCCGATAGCATCTGCTACGCGCGCCGCCTGGACCGCGACACGCATTACCGGCACCGCAACGAAGACCAGGAGCGGCGGCGGTATCAGCAGGTGCGTGAAATGGCCGCGCTTTACGTTTGGCCGACGCGGGATTGGGCGCAAGTGGTGGTTTCCGGGCTGCCCACCGAAGAGCAGGTGCTGCGGGCGCTGGGGCTCCATTTCCCGGCCCATCACCCGCCCCGGCGGGAGCCGTAGTCCGAGCCGCGACCAGCAGGAGCGGGCTCTTCCATCGACGTGCGACGCCGAGAAATCTAGCCCGTCGAAGTTGGCATTGCGTCCGGTCGTGGAGCCGACTTGGCTGGATTCGAGGGCCGTCGTGCGTCGCTGGGAGAGCCCGCTCCTGCTGGTCGCGGCTCGGTCCGGCTTAACAAATCGCAATCTTCTGGCGGCTAACCAAGCGGGTGTCCTGGCGTCAAACAGGACGTGATCAGAAAAAACAGGATCGGACGAAGAATCGCGGTCGCCACGCTGCTGGCGGCGGCACTTATCCTGCCCAGCGTGCGGAACCGGTGTTTCGCGTCAGCTTTGCCGAAACCAGCGGCGCAGTTTATCTATTTCTTTGAGGCGGCGGACCGGGCGGGGACTGTCGAGGAGGGATCGGTAGGACTTTGGGAGCGGTTCGTTTACAGCTTGGTGCTGTCACGAACCGCCCCCGAGGGAGTACGACGAACGGCTACTTCTTCTTTGCGGCCGGTGCAGCCTTCTTAGCCGCCGGAGCAGCCGCCTTCTTCGCGGCGGGCTTGGCCTGGACAGGCCATCCGGTCACTTTGGCCACGTCCACATCGAAGGTGACGTTGAAGGGGTCCTTGGCGTAGGCCAGGACGGTGCCTTCAAATTCGATCTCCGTGCCGGGGTCGGCCTTGCCGGGCAGTGCTTCGTCCAGCTTCAAGGTCACGTCAGGCGTGATGCCGTCGGCGATGGAGAGCGTCAGTTCCTTGGGCTTGGTTTCGGGGGTGGCCGAGATCAGCTTGCCCTTCAATGCGCCACCGGCGTTGGTGTCCTTCAACTGGCCAAAGTAGGTGTCGCCTTCGGCACCCTTCAAGGTGTCCTTCAATTCCAACCAGCGGCCGAGCATCGGGTTGTCCGCTTTCAGCTTCTCGCGGTTCTTCATCTGGATGGCCAGGCCGCTTTCGATCTCGAAGCCAGCGGGCGGGAACGGATCAGCCTTGGCCTTGGCCATGATGTCGTCCAGGCCATCCTTGCTGCCGTGGAAGGCCGTGTAGGTCTTCTCGACGTAGGCCTTGGTCTGATTGCGGGCGGCTTCCGGCAGGGCGCCAGCGCCATCCAGAACGGCCGCACGGGTGAAGTGATAGAGACCGGCCGACTGCTTCTCCGGTTTGCGTTGCAGCAGGATCACCGTGCCCATCCAGCTGGACACTTCGCCGTTGGCGGGGTTCAGCTTCAGGGCGTCGGTGAAGTACTTCTCGGCCTGCTCATACTGCTTCCGCTGCCAAGCCACCCAGCCCAGGGTCCGGTTGCCCAGCACCTGGTTGTTCACCTTCTCCTTGGCCCAGGCGTCATCAGCCACTTGAGCGGGCTTGGCCACCTTGTCGAGAATCGCCAACAAGCCATTGCCGGCTTTCTCCGACTCGGCCAGCGCCGCATCGGACTTGTCGTTCATGGAGAACGTGAGCAGGTTCAAGGTCTGATAGCCGATCAGGCCGATCACGCCGCTGGCGTCTTCCGTGGTCATCTCCGTGGCCACTTCCTTCATCTTTGGCGCATTGGCCAGCTGCTGGTACGTCCCGAGCATGGCCTGGAGACGGGCCGTCTTGAACTTGCTGGTCGGATATTTTTCCTTCCATTGCATCAGGAGCTGAATCTTCTTTTGAGGATTCGTTTCCTTGTTGATGCCGTTCACCACCAGCTCATACTCAGCGGTATCAACCCACGGGTTATCCTGCCCGAACGTGGCTGGCGCCATCAGGCCGATCGCGAACACCGCCGCAGCGGCCGCGCCCTTCCACCGGTTCAATCGAATACGCACTTCCTGCCTCCTAAAATGGCACCATGCGCCCTGTCTAGGGCGATAGGCAAAAGTTTACCCTAAATGATCACGCCCGCGGGGATATCCACCAGCCTCACAACCGGCGCCGCTCCAGACGGGGGAGACACACGGACATACAACGGCATGGACAACTCGAAGAATACTCAACCGCATGGCCTCTCCGCAAGTTCCCGGCTGTACTGTTAGAAGTCGGAATCAGAAAAGTTGTTCCCGGAAAAGTGAACATGGCATGAGAAGTGCGGAATGGCGTGCTAAACTCGCGTGCATTCATGCGCTGGGTGGATCTTGCAGTCGTCCTGTTGTACCTGATCGGCATCACGTGGTTTGGTGCGCGGTTCAAAGAGGGTCAAAAAACCCTCAAAGATTATTTTTTGGGCGGACGCAATGCACCCTGGTGGGCGATCGGTTTTTCGATCGTATCCGCGGAAACCTCCACGCTGACCGTGATCGGCACTCCGGCGCTGGCCTTTAATGGGAACCTCGGATTCCTGCAAGTGGTGTTCGGATACCTGCTGGCGCGGCTGGTGATCAGCGCGCTGTTTCTGCCGCAGTACTTCAAGGGCGAACTTTTCACTGCTTATGAACTGATGCAGCGCCGGTTTGGGCAGCGCATCCGCAAGCTGACCGCCGGGTGCTTCCTGGTGCTGCGGGCGCTGGCGGAGGGCGTGCGCGTTTTTGCGATCTCGATCGTTATCCAGATTATTCTCGGCACCGGCGAAGTGGCCTCCATTGTGCTGATTGTCGCGCTGACGCTGTTCTACACCTTTGAGGGCGGCATGACGGCGGTGATCTGGACCGACGTCGTGCAGATGTTCCTTTACGACGCCGGTGCGGTGCTGAGCTTTTTCGTCATC
>JBIKMK010000631.1:0-3103 GCA_044359315.1 Bryobacteraceae bacterium
GTGGTGCAACAGCAGGAGGTGGTGGCGTAATGGCGATCCATCAGCTGCTGCTCGAAGTCGGTGTGGAGGAAGTGCCGGACTGGATGTTGGTTCCGGCGATGGACCATTTGCGCGTGCAAGTGGTGGAGTTGCTGAAGCCGCTGGGCGGCGAAGTGACGCTGGCGGAAGCGACGACGCGCCGTTTGGCGATCATCGCCAGCGGTCTCGGCGAGCGTGAGCAGGACCAGACGCAGATCGTGAAAGGCCCGCCGCTAACCGCGCCCGCGCCCGCCGTGGAAGGCTTTGCCCGCAAGCAAGGCGTGACGGCGGCAGACTTGAGCCAGGAAGGCGGCTACTACCAGTTCACCAAAGTGACGTCCGGCCGCGCCGCAACGGAGATCTTGGCCGAGAAGCTGCCCGCCATCATCATGGGCATTCCGTGGCCCAAGACGATGCTGTGGCCCGGCAAAGGCGGTGCTCGCTTTATCCGGCCCATTCGCTGGATTGTGTGTCTGCTGGGCGATGCGGTGGTGCCGTTTGCGATCAACGGCGTCGCGACCGGTAGCGAGACCTACGGGCATCGCCAACTGGGTGCCCGCACGGCGGACCGCAAGCCGCAAGCCGTGCCGGTGACCATTGAGAGCTATGAGGCGGTGCTGGATGCCAACGGCGTCATCCTGCGGGCGGCGAAGCGTCGCGCGAAGTTGGTGGAGGAAGTGGGGCAGGACAACTCGCTGGTGGACCTGCACGTCTACCTGAACGAGTGGCCCGCTGCGTTCCGCGGCACCTTTGACCCGGCTTATCTCGACCTGCCGGAAGAGGTGCTGGTCACCGTGATGCGCTATCACCAAAAATACTTTGCCGTGCATGGCGAAGATGGCAAGCTGAAGCCCGAGTTCATTGCCGTGATGAACCGCAAGGACGATCCGGACGGGTTGATCCGCCATGGCAACGAACGCGTGCTGCGCGCGCGGTTTAACGATGCGCGGTTCTTCTATGAAGTGGATCAGAAGCGGATACTGGCTGACCGTGTCGAGGATCTGAAGGCCGTCACGTTCCACAAGGAGATCGGCAACTACTACGAGAAGACGCTGCGGATTGTGGAGCTCTGCGATGATGCCGCGTCCAAACGGGCCGCGCTGCTGGCGAAGGCAGATCTGACCACGGAGATGGTGAAGGAGTTCACTGAGCTGCAAGGCATGGTGGGCGGCCGTTATGCCGCCGTGCAAGGCGAATCGCCCGAAGTGGCGCAAGCCATCTATGAGCAGTACCGGCCGCTGTCGATGGATGACGCCATCCCGGCTTCGCGTGCCGGGCAGATGGTGGCCTTAGCCGACAAGATCGACACGCTGCGCGAGATGTTCCGCATTGGGCAGATCCCGTCGGGTTCCAAGGACCCGTTCGCTCTGCGCCGCGCCGCCCAAGGCGTGATCCGCATTCTGGCCGAAGGCGAGCTGTCGTTCGGCCTCGTGCAATTGGCCGACGATGAGAAGCTGCGCGAATTCCTGCTGGACCGCGTGCGCTACTACTTCCGCGACGTGAAGGGCTTCGCTTACGACGCCGTGAACGCTGTTCTCGCGGCGGGCGCCGATGATCTGAAGGATGTGGCGCTTCGCCTGGCGGCCATTCAGGCCGTGCGCCAGACGGCCGATTTTGAGCCGGTGGCCGCCGCCTTCAAGCGGATCAAGAACATTCTCTCGAAGGCCGAGTTCGCGCCTTCTCAGGCGATCGACCCGGCGCTGCTGGAAGCGGGCCCGGAGGCCGATCTGCATGCGGCTTTTGTGGTCGTCAAGGCTGGATTAAGTGGCGACTACGGTGCTCAACTCACTGCCATCGCCTCATTGCGGCCGGTGGTAGACGCGTTCTTCAATGGTGTGATGGTGAACGTCGATAACGCAGCGGTGCGGCAGAACCGGCTGACCTTGCTGCACTCGATTCTGAGTGAGCTTTCGTCGGTGGCGGACTTCTCGGAGATCGTGACGGCGAACTGAGGCGGTCTGTCGGGAGATCGTAGCGGCTAGCTGCGATCTTCCTCCAGGTGCGCCAAGCGGTCTTCGTGACCGCGCGCGATCCGGGCTAAGTCATTGATGGCCCCGAGGACCTCGGCCATCAGCTTTTCATTCTTCTGTTGGGAGATGGCAAGAAACTCTACCGTCTGCGTCAGTGCCTCGTGCCGCTCGGTCAACCGGTCCAGCCGTTCGTCGATGCTCATGCATCCTCCATTGACTATCCTAGCAGCGGGCGCTTCCGCTCTATACTCATCTCATGACCAACCGGCGTGAGGCATTGCTCCTCCTTTCAGCTGCGGCGGCGGCTGCGCAAAACACCCCGGCTTCGCCCCTCCGGGTGGCGGGTTCGCGCGACTTGCCGAAGCTGGTCACCGATAACTGGCGGTTTGAGGTGGTGGAGATCACGGTGCCACCCGGTGCCCAATCGCCTGCGCACTTTCATCCCAATCCCGGGTTTGTCGTGGGCTATGTCCTCGAAGGCAGTTACCGCTTTGCGATTGACGATCAGCCCGCGCAGGTGCTGACCGCGGGCCAGATCTTTTATGAGCCGCCAGGCGCCAAGCACAGCACCTCCGGCAATGGCAGTTCGACGCAGCCGGCTCGGATTTTGGCGATCGTGTTCGGCGACAAGAGCCAGCCTCTTTCGCGTCCGGCCTAACAGCGGAGACCTAGGCGCGATATGCCCCATTGCGGCTGTCGTAGGCCTAGTGGGGCTTGAGGCCGGGCGGCGATGACATCCGGTCGCGAGTGAAAACGGCCACTCCCACGGAACCTCTCTGTGATCTTCAATGCCCCAACGGGCGGCGTGCCGCCGAAATCGGCTAACATGATAGTTCAGCCACTTGTGGTCTGTAGCGCCGCCCGGCTGAAAGTTCCGAAATCGTTACCAACCAGCAGTTCCATCAGGAGACAAAGCACCCAAGATGAGCAAGAAGTATGTTTACTCGTTCGGCGGCGGCACGGCCGACGGCGACGCGACGATGAAGGATACCCTCGGCGGCAAAGGCGTTGGCCTGGCCGAGATGTCCAAGGCCGGCGTGCCGGTGCCCCCGGGCTTCACCATTTCCACCGAAGTCTGCAACATCTACTTCCAGAACGGCAACAAAGTTCCCGCC
>JBIKMK010000205.1:0-6765 GCA_044359315.1 Bryobacteraceae bacterium
CACGGAGTCCTCCCGAGCCAGCACCAGCTTAGGGCAAGTACTAAGGTGTGTCAAGAGGGATGCTCAGGGAAAACATTGATGGGGAATAGTTTCTTTAGTACCAGGACTACCACCATTGCCTGACTGCGGGTGTTTATGGCAAGGGGGAATCGGGGGGACGCCCACCGGCCCGACACGCCATAACGTATTGATACTTAATACTTTAATCGCACAAAATCGGAAGCAAGGCAGTGCACGGCGGCCCCTGTTGCCTGGGGCTGAGTGCTCCTCAGCGGGAAAAGGCGTCTCGCCAGGCATCGGACCCGACGCCAGACACACCACTTCAACGGGCGTCCGGGGAGCTTGATGGTTCTGGGAAATTACTGGGCTCTTCCCAGTACGCTGCGGTGGAAGGCAGGGGGAGGGCAAGAAAATGCCCCCAAGACGAATGCAGTCGCCTTGGGGGCATCACCGCCGAGCAGGATTGGAATTCCCGCCCGGGCTTTCCGATCTGAGAGTCCTAAATAACTACGCGCGGCGGCGGGCGAGGGCACCCAGCGCCAGTAGAGCCGCACCGAACAGGCCGAAGGTGGCCGGTTCCGGAACCAACTGCTCGATCGTCAGGGTGCCATTCAGGCCCAGCTGGTCGCCGGGCTCG
Organism: Bryobacteraceae bacterium; assembly: GCA_044359315.1. Lineage (GTDB taxonomy): Bacteria > Acidobacteriota > Terriglobia > Bryobacterales > Bryobacteraceae > JAPKYZ01. The sequence continues at coordinate 638 of JBIKMK010000205.1, forward strand.
AGGATGGCCGTGAACGAAACGCGGACGCCCATGTCGGTCGCCGCCTGGGGACCAAAGGCAACGAAGGGACCAACGCCACCATTGTTGGTGTTGTCGTCGCTCATGCTCAGGGAGCCGTTCACGCCAGTGGTGTCGGGAACGGTGACCAAACCCTTGGGTTGGATCGGGCCGGCACCGCCGTTGTAGCCAACCAGCGCCTCAATCTTGAAGCCGGTGATGCCCGCACCCGAACTGGTCTTGGTGCCGGTGATCGCATAGCCACCCGAACTGAAGATCCGGTCGAAGGGGCCGCCGATGACGGGGATGAAGAAGTCGATGGTCTGGAAGCCGTTGGTGATCGTGGTGAAGCTCCACGACAAAGTGGGATCGACATTCCAGCTCATGAGCCACTCGTAGCCGTTATCCTCTTTGGTGGCCTCGCTGCGGGCTTCGCCGATCTTGGTGAAGACGCCGAACCTTTCGGACGATGCAGACTGGGTGCCGAGGGTGACGAGGACGCCGCCGGTGCCGTAATCTGTCACGATAGTGCTTGCAAAAGCGCTGCCGGTCAACAACAGTGCGCCGACCAGAATATTTGTGATTTTCATTCGCTGATTGTACTCCTCAAGAATTCGCGGCGAGTCTCCGTGCGGACACGCAATAAGCCCAGCCAAAGCCAGCTTGACTCGAATACAAACGTATTGTCAATAGAAAAATTCAGCTGCCTGCTGAAAAATTGGCACCCATTCTTATCCGGATTAATGAATATTTTCCGTCCAGATCTTCCGGCCGGGACGGGCGATTAAGGAGCCCGGAGGATTCTCAGTGACCGGAAGCCACCCGTCTCATTGAACGATCCGAGTCCGACGCGGCCCTCGGTGAGGCTGAGGTCCACGGCCTCGAGCGACGGATTCCGCCGGCCGTTCACTTCAACCGCGACGCGGCCGGTTGCGCCATCCCAGACCAACTTGACAGGTATCCAGGCAGCGTCTCTGTCCCCAGAGGCGCGCACGGGGAATGAGCCCGGCCCTTCCAGAGAGGAGATCCGCACACGCTCCCCCCCAAAGACGTGAAAGATGCCGTTGTGGACGTTCACCGCCCGGGCTGCATCGGAGGAGATATGGGCATAGTTGAAGTGGCTCTCGTCCTGCCAGGCGTAAACGATCACCAGCGACTTGCCGCCCGGCTGCATGTCAACTTCGACGGTTACTTTCTTATAAGGTGCAGTTTCGGCCACCGCGTAGTTCTGCGGCTTCCGGGGACGTCCGGGTATGGGTTGCCGGTCCTTGAGCAGGCGTAGCACACCATCGGCGAACGACCATTCCGGGGCCGCGACGACGCCCCATTGGTAGCCAAAGGCCTCCACCTTATCCAAGCGTGGCACCTCGGGTTGCTGTTGGGCCCTGGCCGGGAGGGCTGAAGCGAGCAAAACCAAGCTGTTCAAGACGATGGGCAACCAGAAAGAAGAACGACGCATTGAAGGAACGTTATCACGCCCGCCGCGTCCGGGGCGACCCGCGGTGCCACCCGCATTGAGAGGCCAGCGCATCGGGCGAGTACGGCAGTGAAGTCCGAATTACACTAGGGCAATGAGTCTGTACTCGTTTCGGATAGCGGCGGCCTGGATTCTGGCGGGCGCTGTGGCGGTTGCTGCACAACCGCAACCGCAGCCGGCACCGGCGGGACAGATGGTGGACGTGGGTGGCGGGCGGCGCTTGCACTTGCATTGCACCGGCTCAGGCTCCGGCCCGGTGGTGCTGTATCTGAATGGCCTGCCGCGCTTCTCGCTGCATTACGCGGCGCTGCAGACCGGGACGGCCAAATGGACCAAGTCCTGCGTTTACGACCGGGCGGGCGATGCCTGGAGCGATGCGGCACCGGCGGGCTATACCGTCGAGACCATGCTGACCGATCTGGACAAGATCGCCAGTATTGCCTCGCCGTCCCGGCCCCTGGTGTTGGCGGGCCATTCGTTTGGCGGAGTGCTGGCGCGGGCCTACGCCAAGGCCCACCCGGACCGGGCAGCGGCGCTGGTGCTGATCGACAGCAGCCATCACAACTGGACCGCCTTCATGATCGAAGGCAAGCGCACGTCGCTTTCGGAGATGACGCCGGATCAGTTGAATGACCTGATCACCCGCACGCGCACCAGCTATCGGCCGCCGGGCGGTAGCCCGATGGTGGTGCCGCCGTTCGACAAGCTGTCCCCTGCCCTGCAGGAGGCGCATCTGTGGGGCATGAAGCGCATCTATTCCAGCGCCAAGGCAGATGATGTGGTGCTGGCGATGAACACGCAGTGGAGGCTCTACAGTGGGCTGCGGGAGGTTAAGTTTGGAGACCTGCCGCTGGTGGTGATCTCCCGGCCGCAACCCGACGCCTGGGTGGCCTCCCAGAAAGAGATCGCCGCTTTGTCCACGCGCGGCAAACTGGTGATGGCACCGGGGAGCGGCCACGATATCGAACTGGATGCTCCACAGTTGGTGATCCAGGCGATTGGGGAGTTGCTGGGGCAGCTGAAGTAGCTCGACGGCGCCGGATTCGGGAGACCGGATGCTGGCGCATGGCGGCTCAGAATCAGGCGATGCGTTTTCTCCGGGCTAACCGAGCTTAGCTTCCAGTTCAGCCCACCGCATGAACAGTTCTTCGGCGGCGAGCTGGGCGGTCTCCACATCCTTTAGCGCTTGTTGGAGCGCGGTGGGGTTGGTGACGATGGCGGGGTCTTCAAGCGCCGCTTTCTTTGCTTCCAGCAACTGCTCCGCTTCGGCGATGCGGGCTTCGATGGTTTCGTAGTCGCGCTGATCTTTGTAGGAGAGCTTTTTCTTGGGCGCGGAGGATGCCGCCGGGGGCGGGAGTGCCGGCGCATTGGGGGCGGGCGCGCGGACGGGAGTCCGGTCGCTCTTTTGCCAGACATCCCATTGCGAAAAGTCGGCGAAAGCTTCGGTGTGGCCTTCGCCATCCAGGCCCAGCACGATGGTGGAGACGCGGTCCAGCAGATAACGGTCGTGCGTTACCAGCACCAGGGCTCCGGGAAACTCAAGCAGGCTTTCTTCCAGGATCTCGAGCGTCGGGATGTCGAGATCGTTGGTCGGCTCGTCGAGCAGCAGCAAGTCAGCGGGCTCCAGCATCAGCCGCGCGATCAGGACGCGGGCGCGTTCGCCACCGGATAGGGATTCGACGGGCTGGTTGAGTTGATCATTGGCGAACAGGAAGCGCGAGGCCCAGCTGGCGACGTGGATGACGCGGTCCTGGTAGATGACCGAATCGCCATCCGGGGCCAGGGCCCGGCGGAGGGTCTGCTTGCCATCGAGGGTGCGGTTCTGGTCGAAATAGACGACGCGCAACTGCTCAGCGCGTTTGATGGTGCCGGTTTGCGGGGTGTATTCGCCGCGCAGCAGACGGAGCAGCGTGGTCTTGCCGCCGCCGTTGGGGCCCACCAGGCCGACGCGCATGCCGGCCGTGATGACGAAGTTGAGGTTATCGAACAGGCGGCGGCTGTCGAAGGTCTGGGAGAGGCCTTCGATCTCGACCAGGCGCTTGGTTCTGCGGTCGGAGGCGGTGAAGTCAATATCGGCTGTCGAGGTGCGCATGCGGGAGTTGAGGTCTTTCAACTCGCCGATCATTTCGTGGGCCTTGGCGATGCGGCTTTTGGACTTGGTGGTGCGCGCCTTGGGGCCGCGGCGCAGCCATTCCATTTCGGTCTTGACGCGGTTCTCCAGCGCGTCCTGGTGCTTGGCCTGCGCGTGCAGATACTCGCCCTTCTTTTCAAGGAACGTGCTGTAGTTGCCGGTGACGCGGAGCATACCGTCGGGGTAGGCGCGGTTGAGTTCCGCCATGACGGTGGCGACGTTTTCGAGGAAGTAACGGTCGTGGCTGACGATGACGGCGGCGAATGAAGAATCAAGCAGCAGTTCTTCCAGCCACTCAATGCCGGCCAGGTCCAGGTGATTGGTGGGCTCGTCCAGCAGCAGGATGTCGGGGGCAGCCACCAGAGCTTCCGCGATAGCCAGGCGCTTGCGCCAGCCGCCGGATAGCTTTGCTGCTTCCTGTTCGACATCGACAAAGCCCGCGCGGCCCAGCGTCTCTTCACGCCGCGCATCGCGTTCCAATTCCGGCGCGTGGACGGCTTCCAGCGCGCCGTTGATGACCTGGTTGACCGACTCACCGGGCGCGAACTGCGAATCCTGGGCCACATAGCCCAGCTTGGCCCGTTTGCGAATCGCGACATCGCCCGCATCGGGCGCGACGATTCCGGCGAGCGTTTGCATCAGAGTCGATTTGCCGGAGCCATTGGGTCCGATCAAGCCGATGCGGTCACCATCGGAGATGGTGAAGGAGATACCGCGGAAAAGGGTGGTGGAGCCGAAGGATTTCTCTAATCCCTGGACGTTCAGAAGAAGAGCCAACTACCACCGTAGCCGATTGGTGGAGGCTTGCGCATCTCAATCGGGCACCGAAGTTCGATACCTTAGCGCTAGATGCCAACCTTTATCGAAAAGCCCACCCACATTCCAGTGCCAGGGAACAAGATCATCCATGAGTATGCCGGCCATCTGAATACCGGTGAGTCCGGGATCTCGATTGCCCACATGCGGTCACCGGGCGGCTGGAGTGAGCCGGGGCAGCGGCCGGAGTTTACTGAGTACACGATCGTGCTGAAGGGCACCATGCGGGTGGAGCACGTGGACGGCGTGACAGAAGTGAATGCCGGGCAGGCGATCATCACGCATCCGGGCGAGTGGATCCGCTATTCGACGCCGGGCGCGGAGGGCTGCGAGTATCTGGCCATCTGCCTGCCCGCGTTCTCGCCCACGACTGTACACCGCGACGCGTAGACACTGCGACGCGGCGTAAGCTATACTCACAGTTTCATGGTCGCTTTCGCTCATCGCCATCATCATCATTCCGGGCATGGCGTTCTCGTGCGGGCGACTTTCTAGCGATCTTGTTTTTCTGCTTCTAGAGAGTGAAGGGCCCGCCGGCAAATGGCGGGCTTTTTCTTTTGCGAAGCGCATTAATTGGGCGGTTACAACATGGAATTGGATTTCAAAAAACTCGACGGCCTGCTCCCCGCCGTTGTTCAGGATGACATCAGCGATCGCGTGCTGATGGTGGGCTTCATGAATGAAGAAGCGTGGCGGATCACGGTAGAAACCGGCGTAGTGGCGTTTTATTCCCGCACGCGGAACAAGCTGTGGATCAAGGGCGAATCCTCCGGCCACAAGCTGCTGGTGCGCGAGATCCGCACCGACTGCGATAAGGACACGGTGCTGATCCGCGTCGAAGCGATCGGCCCGGGCGTTTGCCATGAAGGCTACGAAAGCTGCTTTTTCCGCGCGCTCGACAAAGCGCGGCAGTGGAATGTCGTCGACCACCAGGTGTACGACCCGAAGATCGTTTACGGAGGCTCCAAGTAATGAGCGCAGGTAAGTTGAAGCTGGGTATTCCCAAGGGCAGCCTGGAAACGGCCACCATCGACATCTTCCGTCGGGCTGGGTTCAACATCTCGACGTCATCACGTTCCTACTTTCCGTCGATTGATGACGACGAAATTGAGTGCATGCTGATCCGGGCGCAGGAGATGGCGCGCTATGTCGAAGACGGCGTGCTGGATGTCGGCCTGACGGGCAAGGACTGGGTGCTGGAAACCGATTCGCAAGTGGTGACGGTGTCGGACTTGGTCTATTCCAAGCAAAGCTTCCGCAAGGTCCGCTGGGTGCTGGCGGTGCCGGAATCGTCGCCCGTGCAGAGCGTGAAGGATCTGGAAGGCAAGATCATCGCGACGGAGCTGGTGGCGTTCACCAAGCGCTATCTGGCCGAAAATGGCGTGACGGCGAAGGTGGAGTTCTCCTGGGGCGCCACTGAAGTGAAGCCGCCGGATTTGGCGGACGCGATTGTCGAAGTGACCGAGACCGGCTCTTCACTGCGCGCCAATAAGCTGCGGATTGTTGAGACGCTGATGGAATCGAACACGCAGCTGATCGCCAATAAGGCCGCGTGGGCCGATGACTGGAAGCGGCGCAAGATGGAAGACGTGAAGATGCTGCTGGAAGGCGCGATTGCGGCGTTGGGCAAAGTGGGTCTGCTGTTGAACGTGCACCGCGACGACTTGACGCGCGTGCTGGGCGTCTTGCCGGCGCTCAAGAATCCCA
>JBIKMK010000456.1:0-4236 GCA_044359315.1 Bryobacteraceae bacterium
GATTGTGATGTAGCCATGTCTGAACAGCCTGTTGTCCGCATTCTCGACGCCAAATCCGCCGGCCGCTTGTTGAAGCGGCGCGCGGCGCGCATGGAAGAAGCCGAAACCACGGTCCGGCCGATTTTGGAAGCCGTGCGCAAGCGCGGCGACGCGGCGGTGCTGGAGTACGCGCGGCAGTTCGACAAGTTCGAAGGCAAGTCGCTGCGCGTCAAGCCGACGATGGATGGCGTGTCGAAAGAGTTTCGCGATGCCGTCGAGGTGGCGTCGAAGAACATTCGCGCGTTTGCCAAGCTCCAGTTGCCGCGGCCTTCATCGAAGCTGATTGCGCCGGGTCTGCGGGTGGGCCAAGTGATCCGGCCGATCCCCGCCATGGCGGCGTACGTACCCGCGGGCCGCTACCCGCTGCCTTCGACGGTACTGATGACCGTGATCCCGGCGCAGGTGGCCGGTGTGCCTTCGATCTCGATTACGGCGCCGAAGCCGGTGCCCGAGATTCTGGCGGCGGCGGCCATGCTGGGCGTCGAGAACGTCTTCCAGATCGGTGGCGCGCACGCGATCGCGGCCTTCGCCTATGGCACTAAGAGCGTCCCCAAAGTGGACCGCATTGTCGGACCGGGCAACATCTACGTGGCGGCGGCGAAGAAGCTGCTGGCGGGCGAAGTGGGTATCGATTTTGTGGCGGGCCCCACCGAGATCCTGATTATTGCCGCCGAAGGCCACCCCAAGTGGATCGCCGCCGACATGCTGGCGCAAGCCGAGCATGACACGGATGCCTCGGCGATCCTGCTGACCACCTCGAAGCGTCTGGCGGCGGCGGTGGAAGCCGAACTCGCCTGGCAGTTGGAGTATCTGCCGACGGCCCCGACGGCGCGCGTGGCGCTCAAAAAGAACAGCGCGATCCTGATCGTTGAATCGCTGGAGCAGGCCGTAGAACTGTCGAATCAGTTCGCACCGGAGCACTTGTCGCTGCATCATCCGGAGCTGTTGCCCGGCATCATCAATGCGGGCGGCGTGTTCCTGGGCGCATCGAGCCCGGAAGCAGCAGGCGACTACGCGGCGGGCCCCAGCCACGTGCTGCCCACTTCAGGCGCGGCACGGCTGCGAGGCGGCTTGTCGAGCGCGGACTTTGTGAAGGCCATCGCCACGCAGGAGCTATCGGAGAAAGCGCTGGAGAAGCTGGCTCCGGCCATCACCACGCTGGCGCGGGCGGAGGGCTTGGAAGCGCACGCGCGTTCGGTTGAGGTCCGCCGTGAGTCTTAGGCCACGGCCTGCAGTGGAACGCATGGCTCCGTACAAGCCGCCGGCCGATGGCCGGTTGGGCAAGCTGCGGCTGGACTTCAATGAAAACACCGTGGGCGCGTCACCGGCTGTGGTGGCGGCATTGCAGCGAGCTTTGACGGCGGAGAGCCTGACCGTGTACCCGGAGTACTCCGAAGCGCGGCCCAAGCTGGCCCGTTACTTTGGGGTGTCGCTGGAAGAGATGCTGCTTTCGAACGGCACTGATGAGGCGATCCAGGTACTCGTCAATACCTATGTGGACGATGGCGATGAAGTGGTCGTTCTGCATCCCTCGTATGCGATGTACCGCTTCTATTCTGAGGTCGCAGGTGCCACCGTGCGCGAGATCAGCTACCAGGCCGGGACACTCGAGTTTCCGCTAGCTGAGGTGTTGGCGGCCAAGGCACGCGCGATCCTGATCTCAAACCCCAACAACCCGACCGGCACGGGCATTGGCCGGGAGACGATCCAGCAGATCCTGGAAGCCCACCCGGAGACGGTGGTGCTGATCGATGAGGCGTACTTTGAGTTCTCCGGCGTCACTGTGCTCGATTGGATTGGGCGCTATTCGAATCTGTTCGTCAGCCGGACATTCTCGAAGGTGTACGGCATGGCGGCGATGCGCATGGGCTGCTTGTTCTCGAATGCCGAGAACGCGGCGTGGATGCGGAAGGCGCAGTCGCCCTATAGCGTGAACGCGCTGGCCGTGGTGGCGGCGGCGGCAGCTGTCGATGATGCGGACTACATCGCCCACTACGCTTCGGAAGCGATCTCTGCGCGGGCTGATTTGCAAGCGGGCTTGGCCGCGCTGGGCATTCGAGCGTTCCCGTCCGCCGCCAACTTCGTCTTGTTTGAGGCCGGTGCACGCGCGATTGAAGTTCGCGACAAGCTGCGCGATGCCGGTGTGCTGGTTCGTGACCGCAGTTATGAAATTGCCGGATGTGTCCGTGTGACCGCCGGCACGCGCGCCCAGGCGGCGCGCTTTTTGGAGGAGCTCCGCAAACTATGGTGACCAGAGTATGGTGACCCGCCCTGACGTCATCGTCTTCGACATGGACGGCGTGCTGGTTGACGTCCGCGCGTCCTACCGCGATTGCATCATCGCATCCGTGAAACACTTCACCGGCCGCACGGTGTCGCACGACGACATCCAGCAGTACAAGAACCGCGGCGGCTTCAACAACGATTGGCTGCTGACCCAGGTGATGTGCGAGGACCGGGGTGTCGAAGTGGACTACGCCGTCGTCGTCGAGAAGTTCAATGCCATGTTCTTTGGCACCTACATGCAGCGCGAAAAGTGGCTGCCCGCGGAAGGTCTGCTGGAGCGCTTGGCCGCCCGAGCGGCGCTCTACGTCTTCACTGGACGCCTGCACGAAGAAGCGCAGATCACCCTGCGGCGATTTGAGGCGACGCGCTACTTTACCGGCGTGATCGGCGATGACAACGTCACGCGGTCCAAGCCGGCGCCCGATGGCTTGATCGACATTCAAGACCGCCACCCGGGTGCCCAGTTGCTGTATTTGGGCGACACCGTGGACGACGCGGGCTCCTCCGCCGCGGCGGGAGTGCCGTTTGTGGGCATCGGGCCGCATTCCGGCGCTGCTATCGCCATCCCCGACATCAACCAACTGGAGGCGCTGCTACCCTAGCCGGGCGCGCGATTACGCTATGCGACAAGCCACCATTGAACGCATCACCAAAGAAACCCAGATCACGGGCACGCTGAAGATCGACGGCAAGGGCCGCTACGACATCTCGACTGGCATCCGTTTCTTTGACCACATGCTGGAGCTGTTCACCAAGCACGGCGGTTTTGACTTGACGCTGAAAGCCACCGGCGACTTGGACGTCGATCAGCACCACACCGTGGAAGACGTCGGCATCGTCCTGGGGCAGCTATTCGCCAAGGCGTTGGGTGACCGCAAGGGCATCAACCGGGCGGGCTACTTTGTGTTGCCGATGGATGAGACGCTGGCCGTGGTGGCCATTGACTTGGGCGGCCGCCCGGCGCTTGTCTATCAGGACAAGGTGAAGACGCGGCTGGTGGGCGATTACATCACGGAGTTAAGCCCGGACTTTTTTGACGGCTTCACGGTGCACGCGGGCGCGAACTGCCACGTGAAAGTTCTCTACGGCCGGTCGAACCATCACAAGATCGAAGCGATCTTTAAGTGCTTTGCCCGCGCGATGAAGTACGCCTGCTCGAAGGATGCACGGCTGAAGGATCAACTGCCGTCCACCAAAGGGCTGCTCGAGAAAACCGCATGATCACGATTTTCGATTACGGTGCCGGCAATCTGCGCAGTGTGCAGAACACGCTGCATGAGATCGGCGCAAAGTACAAGCTGGTGGATGATGTGGCGGGTCTGCGGCAAGCGACCAAGCTGATCCTGCCTGGCGTGGGCCATTTTGGCCAGATGATCCGGACGCTGGATGCGATGCGGGTGCGGGAGCCGTTGCTCGAGTTCATTCGCAGCGGGTCGCCGTTCCTGGGCATCTGCCTGGGCTTGCAGGCACTGTTCGCCGACAGCGAAGAGGCGCCGGGCCTGGCGGGGCTGAATATCTTCCCCGGCACGATCAAGCGTTTTGAGCCGGACCAGCGGGTGCCGCACATGGGCTGGGATCAACTGGAGACCGCCCGCCCCGGCACGCTGCTGAATGGCTTGCCGGATGGTGCGCATATGTACTTCGCCAATAGCTACTACGCGCCCGTGATCGCCGAGACAACGGCGGTCTGCACGTATCGCACGCCCTTCAGCGCGGTCATTGAAGCGGGCAACATCCACGCGGTGCAGTTCCATCCCGAGAAGTCCGGACCGCTGGGGTTGGCCGTTGTCCGTAATTTTGTGAACCTCTGATGCTCGCCAAACGAATCATTCCTTGTCTTGATGTCACCCAGGGCCGCGTGGTGAAGGGCATCAACTTCGTCAATCTCCGCGATGCGGGCGATCCGGTGGA
>JBIKMK010000632.1:0-3089 GCA_044359315.1 Bryobacteraceae bacterium
CACAGGAGGCGCTGGCGGAGCGGGTCCGCATCGTGCGGGCCACGGCCAGCGAACTGGGTATCCACGCGGGCATCTTGCTGGACCTGCAAGGCCCCAAGATCCGCTTGGGAACCTTTGAAACCGGCCGGTTGACGCTCCAAACCGGGCAGGAGTTCACCATCACCACCGAGGCCGTCACCGGAACTCAGGAGCAGGCCTCCACCACCTATGCCGACTTTGCGGCTGACGTGCGCGTGGGCGATCGCATTCTGCTCAACGACGGTGCCGCCGAGCTGCGGGCGCTGGCCAACAATGGCACGGCGGTGAAGTGCAAGGTGATCTCCGGCGGTGATATTGGGGACCGGAAAGGCATTAATCTGCCAGGGGTGAAAGTGTCAGCCCCGTCGTTGACGCGCAAGGACAGCTCCGATCTCGCCTTTGGCTTGGCCTTGGGTATCGACTTTGTGGCGCTGTCGTTTGTCCGCACGGGGAACGACGTCCTGCGGCTGAAGTTTCTACTGGAAGAGAAAGACGCCAAGGTGCCGGTGGTCGCCAAGATCGAAAAGCCGGAAGCGTGGCAGAACCTGGATGCCATCATCAAGGAGTCTGACGGACTGATGGTGGCGCGCGGCGACCTGGGCATCGAGATGGCGCTTGAAAAGGTGCCGTTCATCCAAAAGAGCATCATCCGCAAAGCCCGCGCGGCGGGCAAGTTTGTGATCACCGCCACGCAGATGCTGGAATCGATGATCCAGAACTCGACGCCCACGCGCGCCGAGGTTTCCGACGTCGCCAATGCCATCTACGACGGAACCGATGCGGTGATGCTTTCCGGCGAAACGGCTGCCGGCAAGTACCCCGTGGAAGCGGCGCGGATGATGGACAAGATCGCGGCGGAGACTGAGGCCAGCCTCCGGGCGCGCGGCTTCCAGCCTTACGAAATGGGCGACGACCCCTCAGTGGCCGAGATCATCGCCGATGCCGCCTTCCGCGCGGCGGCCTATTCGCGCGCCGCGGCGATCGTGGTGTTTTCGGCCAGCGGCTCCACGGCACGGCTGGTCTCCCGCAACCGCCCGCCGGTGCCGTTGTTTGTCTTTACGCCTTCGGAACACACCGCCCGGCAGATGTCGGTGGTGTACGGCGTCACCCCGCTGATCGAAGCCGAAGCGCTCTCCACCGACCAGATGATCGAGCAGATGGAGCAGCGGCTGAAGAGCGCCGGTTTGGTTAACGCCGGCGACCAGATCGCCTTCACCTCCGGCCAACCAATCGGCCGCCGTGGCACCACCAACATGATGAAGCTGCACACGATCGGGTAGGCGGCCCCGGTTCTCCAGACAGTTGTGGGGCGACCCGGAGGAAGGCCGCCCCACTCTGCTTCCGATATTGAACTGCCGCAACTCTACCGCTTGCGGCCGAAGTGGCCCAGTGCGATCAGCACCAGACCCGCCGCGCCCATCCAGGCCGGTTCGGGCGTGTCGAGCTGGCTGTTGTAGAAGAGGTAGTGCATCTGCCAGTAGGCATCAGCCCCACCTGTTCCGTCGCCAAACAGAACTGAACCATGCGGCTGGGGCGTCGGGTTGTACGAGGCAGCGTAGCCGCCGTTATAGATCAGGTCCCCATTGACGTACAACCGCCACCCGGCTCTGTCTCCCGTTGCAAAGTAGGTGTGCCAGATCGGCCCACGCCACGGGAACGCATGGCTTCCGACTGCGCCCAAGTCGACATAGCCAGGGTAGATGCCAACGTCTACGCTGAACTGCGAATTCCGGATGGAGAAAAACGTCGCCCAGGGGCTGGTTTCAACATCCAGGATTTGGATCATCGTCTGCAAAGACCAACGATCACGCTGGTCCAGGTCGTCGTCACGCTGATAGTAAGCCAAGCCATTGGTGCCCATCGTATAGAGCTGCAAGACACTGCAACAGGTATAGAATGCGGCTGACTGGGGGATCGACCCGACATAATAAAAGCCTGGGGGAGGCAGACTAGGTCCCGTAAAGTGCTCGTCAATCGAATACACTTGTGTCGCTCCGGCCGAAAGCGCCAACGCGAATACTGCATATTTTTGTGACATATCATCCAGCTTTCCTACAGAGGCCTTCTTAGGTCGCCTCTTGACCCAAGCATGCACTTGGTGGGGAGTAGGCGAAAGGGACACATTGGTGCATTCGGGGTAATTCGCCTCGAATTTACGATCTGTCGCGCAGTATTTCGGCGTTACAATCAGTCAGAGGCTGACCAATGACGGGGCATCCTGAAAAGCTAGAATCCTGGAAGCAGATTGCTGGCTATCTGGACCGGGACATCAAGACGGTGCAGCGGTGGGAGCATCAGGAAGGCCTGCCCATTCACCGCCTGCTGCACACTGGCCACGGCTCGGTGTTTGCCTGGAAGCAGGAACTGGACCGCTGGCTCGAATCGCGCCAGCGGGATCCTGATCCCGTCCCGCAGGGCCGCCGTCCAATCCCGCTCGACCGGGTTCTCTGCTGGCTGGCGATCGCCACGTTGGCGATCGCATTGACGGCGCATATTCTCAGCTCGCCGTAGGGTCACCGCCGGTCACCGGTGGACTTACTCGATGGCTTCCGGATATTCTAGGTCGGTCATGCCTACCGAAACCCACGTCTGGATCGGTACCCGCAAGGGTGCGTTTGTCTTCCGCACCTCTGATCGCCGGTCGTGGGTCCAGTCGGGTCCGCTGTTTCCTGGCGAAGAAGTCCATCATGTTGCCCAGGACCCAAGAGACCCCAAGCGCCTCTATGCCGCCGTGGGCACCAGTTGGTTCGGCTCCCACATCTACGCCTCCACGGATGGCGGCGAGACCTGGGCGCAGTCGGAAGCCGGCGTCGCCGAGGCGAAGTTGCCCGACAAGAAGCTGGGCCGGATCTGGCATATTGCTCCGGGTGCGGCAGATGAGCCGGGCGTGGTCTACATGGGTGCCGAACCGGCCGTTCTGTTTCGTAGCGAAGACAATGGCGCAACCTGGCAGGTAGTGGAAGGCTTGACCCAACATGCGACGCGCGACAAGTGGATGGCCGGCGCCGGTGGCCTGATGGTGCATTCCATCCAACCGCTGGGCCAGGGCCGGGTGGTGGTGGGGATCTCAG
>JBIKMK010000073.1:0-10995 GCA_044359315.1 Bryobacteraceae bacterium
GCGACGCCAGCGAATTGCCACGTCGATCAGCGTGTGCTCCAGCATGTGGCCCATGTGGAGCGATCCGGTGACGTTGGGGGGCGGGATGGTGAGCGAGAACATCGGCTTCTCGCTAGCGGCGTCGGCCGTAAAGAAGCCCTGATCCACCCACCACTGAGCCCAACGCTGTTCGAAAAGTTGGGGCTCGTAAACTTTCTCAATTTGCATGGTGGAAACTTCCAGGATACTAGGGCACCGCAACCTTCACCAAACTTCCGGTGTTCAGGATGAGCAGGAGATGTCAAACCGATGATCAAATTTCTCACCATCGCTCTGTTGGCCGCCGGCCTCACTTTCGCTCAACAGCCCGGTCGCCGTGGCCCGCAGCGCGGCCGTATCGCCCAGGAATTGAACCTGACCGATGCCCAGAAAGAGCAGCTGAAGCCGATCATGAAGGAGCAGGCCGACAAGATGCGCGCCCTGCGCGATCAGAACCAATCGCAGCGCGAGGAACTGAAGAAGCTCCGCGATGAAAATGACGCCAAAGTACGGGCGATTCTGACGCCGGAGCAGGCGGCGAAGTTCGATGAAATCAAGAAGCAAGGCCGCGGCGGACGTCGTGGTGGGCGCGGGCCACGGGCGTAGCGCATTCTAGAGACCGCTCCCTTGCGGTCACGGCTCGGTAGAATCTATGCGCTGACAGATCCGTGACCGCGAGGGAGCGGGACGGCCCCACTCCCGAGTTACCGGACTAACTCGCCTGCTTGACCGCTTCCCACTGGCGGCTGGCGGCGGATTTGAGGACGGCGTCACAGACGTAGTCCGTGGCTAGGCCGTCGCGGAAGGTGGGCGCGGCGGGGACGCCGGATTCCAGGCCGGCGATGAAATCGGCTACCTGGTGCACGAAGGAGTGCTCATAGCCGATCTGGAGGCCGGGGACCCACCAGTTCTTCATGTAGGGCTGGTCGCCATCGGTGACATGGATGGAGCGCCAGCCGCGGACGATGCCCTGGTCGCTGTGGTCGAAGTATTGCAACCGGTGCAGGTCATGCAGATCCCAGGCGACGCTCGCCTTCTCGCCATTCAGTTCCAGCGTGTAGAGCGCCTTGTGGCCACGGGCGTAGCGGGTGGCTTCAAAGGTGGCGAGAGATCCATTGGCGAAGCGCGCAAGGAAGAGGCTGGCGTCGTCGATGCCGACCTTTTCCACTTTGCCGGTGAGGTTATGCGAACGCTCCTTGATGAACGTCTCCGTGACGGCGGAGACTTCCACCATCGGGCCGTTGAGCCACATCGCGGTGTCGATGCAATGGGCCAGCAGGTCGCCCGTGACGCCGCTGCCGGCGACGTTGACGTCCAGGCGCCACAAGCCTGCGCCGCCCTGCGGCAAGTCAGCCGAGATGGTCCAATCCTGCAGGAACTTGGCGCGGTAGTGGAAGATCTTGCCGAACCGGCCTTCGTCGACCAATTGCTTGGCCAGCGTGACGGCGGGAACACGGCGGTAGTTGTACCAGACCATGTTCGCCACGCCCGCCTTCTCGATGGCGGCCACCATCTCTTCGCTTTCGGCCGGGTTGCGACCGAGCGGCTTCTCGCAGAGCACCATCTTGCCCGCCGCCGCCGCCGCAATGGCGATGTCGCGGTGGGTGTCGTTGGGGCTGCAGATGTCGATGACATCGATATCGGGCCGCTCCACCAGCTTGCGCCAGTCGGTCTCAGTCGATTCATAGCCCCAGGTGTCGGCGAAGGCTTGGGCTTTGCCCGCGTCGCGCGCACAGGCCGCCTTCAGCACCACCTGGTGCTCAGCGGGAAAAAAGTTACCAACTTTGCGGAAAGCATTCGAGTGAGCGCGGCCCATAAAGCCATAGCCCACCATGCCGAGATTGAGAGTTTTCTTGCTCATATGAACTAGTTCCACCCATGGGCCTGGCGCACGGAGATCATGGCCGCCAGAATTGAGTTCCAGGTTTCGGGCTGCATCATGGTTTCGTTGGAGAACATGCAGCCGTCCCAGCAGATGTGTTGGACGGCCTTGGTGGGTTCACCATCCTGGCCGCGCAGCCAGTAGCCCGCATCGCGCGCGATCTTCAGCTTGCCGTTGGGATCGTTGGGCAGGCAGTGGCGGCCCGTCTTGTCGTGGCTGCCGGAGCCCTTGACGGTGGCGTCGTTTTGGGCGACGTGGAAGTCGATGGTCCAGGGCCGCAGGGCGGCGGTGACAGTTTTGAGGGCTTCGTCCAGGGCGTCGTCATCGTCCCAGGTATAGCCTTCGGGCAGCAACCGGTCTTCCGGCGCGTTGTAGCCCATGGTGTAGAGCAGGGTGTGGGCCATGTCGGCCTGGAAGCCGATCAGCTTGGGACGGTCCACCAGTTCGAGCAACTCCACCATGTGACGCCAGCTGTGCATGCCACCCCAGCAGATTTCGCCTTCAGCGGCCAATCGTTCGCCATAGCCGGCGGCGATGTCGCAAGCCTCACGGAAGGTTTTGGCGATCTTCTGCTGATTGCCCGCGGGATCGAGAGCCCAATCGGCGGGCGAGGAGGCGGAATCGATGCGGATGACGCCATAATCCCGGATGCCCTGCTTGCGCAGTTCCCCGCCAATGATGCAGGCCTTCTTCACCTGGGTGAGGAAGTTGGCGCGATCCTCATCGCTGCCCATGGCCGAGCCGCCACCGGTGGGCGGCCATACCGGCGCCACCAGCGAGCCGACCTTGAAGCCGTAGCCCGCAATCTTGGCTGCCAGTGCCTTGACGTCGTCAACGGAGGAATCGATGGACACGTGCGGGTCGAACAGGAAAAGATCGACCCCCTCAAAACGTTGCCCATCGACCTCGGCGGCTGCGGTGAGGCGCAGCATGGTGTCGAGATCGATGGGCGGTTCGGAGTCAGGACCCTTGCCGACCAGGCCGGGCCACATTGCGTTGTGCAGTTTCGGAAATTGGTTCGCCATGCTCAGTAGGGAAGCGTATCAAACCCGCTACCCTCCTGTAATCATGGCGCCACCAGTCGCCGCGCCAGACCCTTTAGCCCGCGGCGGCGGCTTCTTCTTCGCTCTGCCCGTAGTTCACTTCGACGTACCGGAGCACGCCGCGCGCAACGGCGTTCAGCGGGTCCCGCGCCTGCCGCACTTCGGAGATCGGGAACGGCCAGTCCATCTTGCGGATCTCGCGTTCGAACAGCTTCTTGAAGCCCGCAGGCATGGTGGTGCCGCCGCCGATCACCAGCGGAATCGGCCGGTCGAGGCGAGGCACATCGGAGGAAGAGACCAGAACCGAGGCCAGTGAAGCAATCGTGTGCTGGATCAATTCTTCGTAGAAGACCTTGATGGTGCGTGACATCTGGTCGTCAGCGGTGCCCAGCAGGTCGAAGTTGTTTTCCTTGTGCAAGCGGACGCGGGCGGCTTTCTCGCCCAATACTTCAGCGGCGGCCGAATCGACATCGTCGCCGCCCCGGTTGATGCTGAAATCCAGCACCGGGACCGACAAGTAAGTCATCGCCACGTTGGTCAGGCCGGCACCGAAACTGATAGCGACACCGGAATAGCCGCTATCTTCCAGCTCGGAATAAACCAGCGCTTCGCCTTCATTGACAGCGTAAGGAGTGTAGCCCAGGTTGCGGAACATCACTTCCAGGGCGGACCGGTGGTTGGTCAAGCTGGCTTTGGAGACGCCTTCGGCGTGCAGGCCGGCGCTGGGCATCGAGAAGCCGATCACCGCGGGTTTAGCCGCCGCTTCACCCACCAGTTCCGCGACAATCCGGCTCATCACCAGCGTCGAGGCGGGCTCCTGCAGGTTCATGCAACCGCTCCGCATGGGGCGGCGCAATTCGGCGTGGAACAATTCAGCGAACACCGTCGCTGCCTGGCCATAGGCGAGCAGAACGCCGCCGTGGCGCACAAAGCGGATACCCTGGCGCTTCAGGCTGTTCACCGTGGCCGGCATATCCGGCACCTCGATGAAGGCATTCAGCGTCATGTCCAGCTGCATACCCCCGTTGGGGTTGCGCGCGGCCACTAGCCGGCTGGTACCAATATCTACGCCCGTGAAAGAGCGGGTCTTGTCGATTTTCAAAGCGATTCTCCTGTCAACGTCGCGCCGGGCAACCGCGCGGCAATCAAACCCATGGAGCCGCCCTCACTAGGCCTTCGCCGCATCAAACATCGACGCCGCACCCCAGTTCTGGATTGTTCTCCACAGAGCAAGCATCTCAAACTTCGAGCCACTATCTGGAGCGGGCTTGGCGGCACGAAGGCAGCCGGACACTCGCTCCACCCTCGGCTTTTCAAAACCAGCCTCGCGCAGCATCCGCTCCACGTGCTGGCGGCGGAAACTGAAGACTTGGCCGGGCAGGCGCAAACCACTCCAGCGCGCCCCAAACATCAGCGACCGGAGTGACAGCGGATCAAACGATGCCACCAGCAACCGGCCCCCTGGCACCAGCATATCGTGCACGGACCGGAGCAGTTCCACCGGCTCCCGGCTTTGTTCCAACGCGAACGGCAGCACGCACATTCCAAAGGAACCAAAGATGTGAGGGCGCCCATCAGCGCGCATCTCGGCCAACTGCTCAGGAGTCAGGCTGAGCTCGGCCAGATCACCCGTGGAGACGTGCGAGGCATTCATCACCGCCAACACCCGTTCCCGCGATTCGCGGCGGTACGCTTCGACACGGCGCAACAGCACCAGATCCTGGGTCTCCATCGGCTGCACGACCTCGGCCCCGGGGTCGAGACGCAGCACCGAACAGCGCGGGCAACGTTCCAGCGTGGGTGACACGGTCATCCAAGCGGTTCCGCCACACACCGGGCAGGGTGCGCCGTGTTCCGTGCGATGGGCGGAGGTGTTGGTCTTGTGCTGACGCTTTCCGGGTGGTGGCCCCGATGAGGGGGCAGATAAAATGACGGGTTGGCTGGTGGCGTTCGTGGCGGGCAGCGCGACCTCGGCCACACTCCTTCCCCCAACAACAGCCGACGCCGCCTTACCAGGCGCACTGTCGGCCACCGCTTCACCGGCCGGAGGCGCGTCCGCCACGATGACTGCATCGGTCGTCGCGGGCGATGCCTCGGGAGTCGCCGAACCGACGGCTTCCGCCGCGATCCCGGGCTCAACCGGACTGGCGGCCGCAGGTGCATCCGGCACTTGCTCGGACTCCGGTAGTGCGGTTACGGCAATAGCGGGCTCAACTTCTGCCTCGGAGCACTCCGGCTCAGCGGCCATCGGGTCTTGATCGAACGCGATGACAGGTTCTAGATCAGTAGCGGCGATCCCGGCTCCACCGGGATTGTCCACTTCACCGGCCGCAGCCGCCTCGATGGACGACTCTTGGGTGGGAGCTACCTCCACCGCCTCGGCTTCCGGTGCCATCTCCGGAATCGCCGCAGTTTTCTCAATGGCGTCGGAATCGGCCAACGGTGAGGGGGCTGCGGAAACAGGCAGCGTTTCCCCAGACAGGGCCAACGGCGATTCTTCAGTTGGCTCCGGCAGAGCAACTTCAGCAGCCTCGACCAAAGGCGCATCAGGCGAGGGCGAAGCCGACTCCGCCACTTCGACTTCGGCGTCAGGCGTGATGGCTAACGCTTCGATTTCTTCGAGAGGTTCGGCGACGCCAGCCACCGCTGCCTCCGGCAGGTCCGGTGCGGCCTGTGCTTCCGGGGCCGGTGAGGCGGACATGGCGGACGGTTCGATCGAAGCCAGCGGTTCAGGCGAGTCGGTCTCCGGCTCACTGGCTACTTCTGTGGAGGGCGGCGGTGCAAGATCGACGACAGCAGCCGGAAGATCCGCCAGCGCCTCGATCAGCGGAGCCGCTTCCGCCACCGGTTCGGCTACGGCTACGTCCAGAGTGGGGTTGATCTGGGGAGGCTCCGCGGCAGGGGCCGCTACGGCTTCCGGGACCGTCCGCTCAACAAATGGGATGAAGACCCGCGAGTCCGCGACCGCCGGCACTGGGGGGCCGGCCAAGGAAAAGTTGGGCGGAGCAAGTGCCACCGCCAGAACCCCGGGCTCCTCGGGCGTCTGCAACAAGGTTTCACTCTCAGTGGTTGTGGCCTTCGGCTCCTGCTCAACCGGTTCCTCCTCCGGTTGGGCTGGGCGAAAGCGTCGCCAGTCGGATCGGACGGAGGACAACCCTCCACCTATCCGGTTTGGACCATTCTGCCTACCTATACTCACTGCCGCTACCTTAAATCAAAAGCGACCACACAGCAGGGCTGACAACCTGCCATGTACCGATTGTCTTTCTTTATAGAAATAGGCTCCCTTACGGAGAACCGTTCTTCAAACGGTACCAGAGGTTCCCGATAATCGGGACATTGTTTTTATGAAAACTTTCGTAAGCGCGAACGTGGGGCTAAGTATAGCGAACTACGCAAAGCGTATGCAAACGGGAAAACCGATGTCTACGGTCTGGCCCGTGGGAGTGATTTTGCCTGTCGCCGGGTCCAACTTGAAGACCACCACGTTTGAGCTGTCCTGGTTGGCGGCCAGCAGCCATTTGCCGCTGGAATGGATGCGGACGTTGCGCGGGGTCTTGCCTAAAGTGCTAGCATAATCAACCACTTTCAGCGATCCCTTGGGCATGTCGACATCAAAGATTGCCAGGCTATTGTGGCCGCGGTTGGAGGCGTAGACGAAGCGGCCATTGGGGTGGACCAGCACCTCAGCACAATTGTTTTCGCCCGCGAAATCCTTGGGCAATGTGCTCACCGTGGTCACTTCTTCCAGCTTGCCCTGATCCTCACTCCACCTAAACGCCGTAACGGAAGACCCCATTTCGTTCACGCCAAAAGCGTACTGATAGCTAGGGTGGAATGAGAAATGGCGGGGTCCGGAGCCGCCTTTCACCTTAGCGGCGCTGTGCCGGGTGATCTTGCCATTCTTGGCGTCCAGGGCGTAAACGATGTATTCATCTGTACCCAAGTCCGCCACCACGGCCCACCTGTTGTTCTTTGAAAGATTGACGGAGTGGGCGTGCGGACCGGTTTGCCGCCGCGCATTGGGGCCGGTTCCGGCATGCTTCACCACGCTTGACGCCTCACCCAGCCCACCGTCGGCCTTGATGGGAAAGATGATGCTGACGCCATCGCCATAGTTCACCACCAGCAGGTTGCGCTTGGTCGCGTCCACCACCAGATGGCAGGGGGAGGAGCCCTGGCTTTCAACCGTATTGATCGGCTTCAGCAATCCCGTGGCCGCGTCGCGGGAGTAGGCCGTGACGATTCCCTTCCCGGCCTCGCCCACCGAATAAAGAAACTTGCCGTCCGGGTGCAGTGTCAGGAACGAAGGATTCGGAGCCTCGGCGGCCAATTGCGGGAGCGAGAGCTTGCCGGTAGCCGCATCAAAACGCGCGACATAGATGCCCTTGCTCGCGCCCCGGCTGTAGGTGCCAAAGTAGACCAACTGGCCCGCGTCAGCAGCGCGAGCGGTAAGCGCGGCCGGCAGAGCAGCCAACAGGGTGCGGCGGGAAAGGTGCGTTTGGGTAGCAGACATGAAAGAGCCTCGGGGGATCCGGTTGATCCGACTTGAGCGTATCAAAGTTGCCTACAGCGCTGAGTGCCGCTCGATTCTGATCGGGGGAACGAAGTGAATGGTGAATGTGTAATCGATTCGCGAGTTACACTGTTTGTCTGACATGCCCTTCTCCCCCGGCGACCAGCTAGGCCCCTACGAGATCCTCGCGCCGCTGGGCGCGGGCGGCATGGGCGTGGTCTTCAAGGCGCGCGACACGCGACTGGACCGGACTGTCGCCATCAAGGTGCTGCCCGAGCACATCGCCAAACGTGACGACCTCCGCGCCCGGTTTGAGCGTGAAGCACGCGCGGTAGCCTCGCTGAATCACCCCAACATCTGCACCCTGCACGACATTGGTTCGCAAGATGGCGCGGGCTACATGGTGATGGAGCTGATCGAGGGCGAAACGCTGGCTGCTCGCATCGCCAAAGGAGCACTGCCGCTCGATCAAGCTTTGAAGTTCGCCATCCAGATCGCCGATGCGCTCGACCGGGCGCACCGGGCCGGGGTCACCCATCGCGACGTGAAGCCGCAGAACATCATGCTGACGCGCGATGGCGTCAAGGTGCTCGATTTCGGGTTGGCGAAGTCCGCCAGCGCGAAGCCCGGGCCCACGGAAGAGACGCTGACCCAGGTGCTGACCACCGAAGGCACGGTGTTGGGCACGCCGCAGTACATGGCTCCGGAGCAGTTCGCGGGCAAAGAGGCGGACGCGCGGAGTGACATCTGGGCGTTTGGGGCCGTGCTGTATGAGATGGTGACGGGGCGGAAAGCCTTCCGGGGTTCGAGCTACCAGAGCCTAGTGGGTGCAATCCTGGCCACTGATCCGGCACCGATGGCGGTGAAGCCGTTCACGCCCGCGTGGCTGGAGCGGCTGGTCCGGCGCTGTCTGGCGAAGGAGCCGGATGGGCGGTACTTCGCCATGCATGACATCGTGCTCGACCTCCGCACGCCGCCCGCAGAGAGCGTCGCTGCAACCGAGAAGGCGAGCCGCTGGCCATGGGCCATCGCGGCGGTGATGTTGGTGATTGGCACGCTGATCGGTGGAGCGGTGATGCGATCCAGGCTGACGGGCGCACCGGACCAAGCTTATCGAGCCCAACTCCTCCCTCCCGAGGGCAGCCAGTTCGACCTTAACGCCGGCTTCGCCCTCTCACCTGACGGAAGGACTCTGGCCTTCGTATCGCGGGGGCCAGGCAAAGACGGGATCTGGCTGCGGCCCGTTGACGGCAGTGCGGCGCGCCTGCTGCCGGGCACTGCGGGCGCGTTCTTTCCCTTCTGGTCGCCCGACAGCCGCTCCATCGCCTATGGGGCTGGCGGCAAGCTTTGGCGGCTGGGTGTCTCGGGCGGCTCTCCCGCCACCATCTGCGATACCCTCGGCGTTTTCATGGGCGGTGACTGGTTGCCTGACGGCGTCATCGTTTTCGGAGAGAGTACAAGGGGACTCCGCCTCGTACCCGCTTCGGGAGGCACTTCCGAGCCATTGACCAAGTCAGACGCCGCCCGGGGCGAGACCAGCCATCAATTTCCACAAGGCTTGCCGGGTGGGCGGATTCTGTTCTCAACGCAGGGCCAAGCGGAGAACGCGGGAATCTACGCCATTTCTCGAGCCAACCCGCGGGAGCGAGTGCGCCTGCCGGTCACCACCGGAGCCAGCCAAGCTATGTACGCGGCGGGCCACCTGTTTTGGCTCCGCGGTTCGGCGCTGGTGGCCCAGCGCTTCGACCCGGAACACCTCAGGCTTGAGGGCGATCCGGAGCCCATCGCGGATCCGGTGGGCCTGAGCAGGCTCGGTAAAGTGCTGTTCTCCGCCTCGTCGCAGGGGCTGCTGGTACATGGGCGGGCTGGCGGTACGCAGCTCAACTGGGTTGACCGGGCGGGCCAGGCTGCCAAGGCATCACCCAACAGCACGGCATCGGCCAGCAATCCGCCATCACCCACCAATAAACTCGGCAGTCCGCTGGGCGAACCGGCCGACTACGGCGCGATCCGGCTGTCGCCCGATGGCCGGCGCGTTGCCGTCATCCGGGGCTCCAGCAGCGGCAGCGATCTGTGGCTGGCGGATGTAGAACGGAATGCCTGGAGCCGGTTCACGTTCCTACCGGGTTTTGCCGAGTTTCCCGTTTGGGCTCCGAACGGGAGGCAGGTGATCTTCCGGGCGGGTGCCCCGCCTAACCTGTATCGCAAGGAGGCCAGCGGAGCGGGAGCCGAGCAGCGGCTGACGGAGTCGGTCAACCCCCAATGGCCCACAGACTGGTCCCGCAACGGGCGTTGGCTTCTCTACCACGAGCTTGCACCGGACACCCAGCGCGACCTCTGGGTGCTGCCGGTGACGCCGGAGGGCAAGCCGGAAGCGCCGGCGCAGCCTTACCTGCGGACCCGCTTCACTGAGTTTCAGGGAAGGTTTTCACCGGAGCCCAACCCGCGTTGGGTGGCCTACACTTCAAACGAGTCAGGCCGGAACGAGGTCTATGTCCAGGCGTTCCCGGAGCCGCGCGGCAAGTTCCAGATCTCGACGAGTGGCGGTCAGAGTCCCGAATGGAGTCCGGACGGCCGCGAGTTATTCTATGAATCCCTGGAGGGCAAGCTGACGGCGGTGGGCCTGGAGTGGCGCGCGGATGCGGTCGTGCCGTCCGCGCCCCGCGAATTGTTCGACTTACCGGCGGCTTTTTCGGGGGGGAACTTTCCGTCCTGGAAGGTGGCGCCGGACGGCAAGCGCTTCCTGGTGCTGAAGCCGGCCGGTGGCGCTCAACCGCTGGAAGTGATCGCCAACTGGCAGGCGCTGCTGAAAGGGGCGGCGAAGGAGTAATGCTGCCCTACCGCAGGCTTCGGCGAAAAGGAAGCAGCCGAGCGCGACCGCGTTCTTTGGTGATGGTCACCAAGGCACCGCTGGCGATCTCCACCTGAAACGACCTGATCGACGCCACCACCTGCTGGCCAATCGCATCGGGCAAGACATCTTGAGCCCGCACCTGGATCACACTTGGCCCTGGCGACTCCGCTGCCGCAATCATGGCCCCGAAATCGAGATCGTGAGTCAGCAGCACATGCCCGTGCTGGGCCGCGAACCGCATGATTTCGATATCCGGCGCGTCCAGCCTACCTACGGAACCCCAATACACAGCGTCGATACCACTGGCCTGGAGGTATGGAATCCAGAGGGGACTCAAGCTTACGTCCACCAGTAGGATCATGCGGCGGGTAGCTGGATCTCTATCTCTTCCGCGCGCCAAGCCGCATAACGGATGTCCTCGGCGTCAAGAAACGGGTACGCTGCTAAGACTTCCGCCTCGGTTCGACCAGAGGCTAGCAGCCCCACAATCGTGCCGACAGTGATTCGCATCCCGCGAATGCACGGTTTACCGCCCATCACGGCGGGGTCCCAGCTTACCCGGTCAAGTGATTCCATCGCACCCTGATTATAATCCCGCGAGCGCGACGCAAGTTGTTCGCGGCCTCGTCATTCCAATGTCATCCTTTCGCGATAGGCTTTACGGTGACCATGGTGAACCTTC
>JBIKMK010000633.1:0-3073 GCA_044359315.1 Bryobacteraceae bacterium
TAACGGGCCGCATCACCATCACGACCTACCGGAGAAGATCACGCTGGGCAGCTTGACGGCGTTGGGTGTCTCCGGCGGCCTGGTTCCCTGCCCGACGGCACTGGTGCTACTGCTGAGCGCCATCGCCATGGGCCGCGCGGCTTACGGGCTGACGCTGTTGGTCTCCTTCAGCTTGGGCTTGGCTTTGGTGCTGATGGCTATCGGAGGGGCAGTGCTTTATGCAAAGTCCCTGATGCCGGCCATGCCCTCGATCACCAACAGCCGGGTCTTCCAAGTGGTGCCGGTGCTTTCGGCGGCAGTGATTGTGGGCGTGGGTGTGCTGATGACGGGTGCGGCTCTGGGTGTGTTCAAGGTGCCGGCCTACTAGGGCCGGTTCAGCCTCGCCGGTTATCCAACAAGTCGCGAGTTCCCGGCGGGATCACTCCCACGAGAACTCGCAACTGCCTCAGCCGAGCTGGGCCGCCGCACGCCGAGCAGCGACAGCATAGAGCGGAACGGTGCCCGCAGTCTCTAGCCGCGGGCCTTCTTCACTTCTTCGATCAGCGCCGGCACCACTTCAAACAGGTCGCCACAGATGCCGTAATCCGCCACTTCAAAAATGGGCGCATTCGGATCCTTGTTGATGGCGACAATCGTCTTGGCACCCTTCATGCCCACCAGATGCTGGATGGCGCCCGAGATGCCAATGGCCATGTAGACCTTGGGCGAAACCGTCTGGCCGGAGCTGCCCACCTGACGCTCCATCGGCAGCCAGCCGTTGTCGCAAATGGGGCGGGAGGCGGCCAGTTCGGCGCCCATGGCAGCCGCCAGCTCTTCCACCAGGTGGATGTTGTCCTTCTCCTTGATGCCGCGGCCCACCGACACAATAATGTCCGCCGCCGTCAGGTCCACGGCGCGCGTCGATTCGCGGAACGGAGCCTCGGGCTTCTGGCGGATCGCGCTCGCGTCCAGCGCGGGCGTCACCACCTGCACCTCGGCCGGCCCGGCCACCATCTGATCAGCGCGGTAGGACCCGGCCTGCACCGACATAAACGTCACGCCGCCCTGGCCGCTGACATCGGCATTCAGCTTGCCTTGGAACAACTGGCGCACAAACGACACCGTGCCCGGGGCCGCCTTCACCTGCGTCACGTCGGAGATCAGCACCTGGGCGAACCGCGTGGCGAGCTTCGGCGCGAAGTCGCGCACCTGATAGGTGTGCGGAAAAATCACGAGCGCCGGCTGCTCCGCCTTGATCAGCTCTGCAAGCGCGGCGGTATAGCCATCAGCGGTGTAGTGTTCCAGCAGCGCATGCTCCAGGGCAAACACCTTGCCCGGCACTTCCGCCGCCATCCCCGCCACGCCCTGGCCGATCACCACGGAGGCCATCGACATCCCGGCCTGTTGGGCAATCTGTTGTCCGGCCGCCACGGCCTCCCACGACATCTTGTGCCACTTGCCGGCACCCTGCTCCAAAACGACCAATACGAGACTCATGACTTTACAGCACCCTCACTTCAAACTTCAGCTTCTCTACCAACTGCGCGGCAGTGGATTTGGCGTCGCCCTCAAAAATCGTCGACACCTTCGTCCGCAGCGGCACGTAGACGCGGTCCAGCGTTGAAACGGCCGTACCAGTTCCACCGGCATCGGCCGCGCTCAGCACCTTGATCTCCTTGGTCTTGGCCTTCTTGATGCCCATCAGCGTGGCGTACCGCAGCTTGTTGATACCGCTTTGGATGGTCAGCACCGCCGGCAGCGGCATGGTGACGAACTGGAACCAGCCGTCTTCCAACTCGCGCTTCACGCGCAGCGTGCCGCCCTCAATTGAGACCTGCATGATGATGGTGGCATGAGGAACACCCAGCAGTTCCGCCAGCACGACGCCCGCCTGGCCATAGCCCAGGTCGTCGGACTGCAAGCCGGTCAGCACCAGATCCGGAGCCTCGCTCTTGATCGCCCCGGCCAGCAGCTTGGCCACAGCCAGCGTGTCGAGCCCGTTGATGCTTTCTTCGGAAATGTGGATGGCGCGGTCCGCGCCCTTGGCCAGCGCTTCCCGGATGGTGGAGGCCGCGCGGGCGGGCCCCAGACACAGAGCAACCACTTCGCCCCCGTGCTTCTCCTTCAGCTGCAAAGCCTCTTCCAGCGCGTAGGCGTCCGGTTCATTAATCTCAAAGGTGAGATCGTCTTCTTCGATCCACTGGGCACCCGATTGAATCTTCAATTGGGAGTCTCGCGCCGGGACCTGTTTGATAGCGACAATAATCTTCATACGTGGAAAAACAAGCGGTGAACTACCAGGATAACGCCACTGCCGAGGTGATCATCATCGGCGCCGGAATTGCGGGCGCTTCGATCGCCTGGCACTTGACTGAGGCAGGCTGTAAAGACGTGCTGCTGCTGGAGCGCGAATCGAGCCAAGGCAAAGGCTCCACCGGCAAAAGCATGGGCGGCGTGCGCGCCCAGTTTGCGACGGACGTGAACATCCGGATGTCGCTCTACGCCATCCCCTTCTTCGCCCAGTTCGAGGAACGGCTCGGCCAGTATTCGGGCTACAAGCCGCACGGCTACCTGTTCTGCGCCACCCAGCAGCGGCATCTGGACTATCTGCGCACCAACCTGGCCCGGCAGCGGACGCTCGGTCTTCAGGGCGCGGAAGAAGTGACGGCAGCCGACATCAGCCGCATGGTGCCACCCTGGCGCGTCGATGATGTGTTGGGCGGCACCTACTGCCCCACCGACGGCTTTGTGGACCCGCACGCCGTGATGAGCGGCTTTACCGACGCCGCGCTGGCCCGAGGGGCTCGGATCGTCCGTCAGTGCGAGGTGACAGCAATCGAGAAAGGCCGCGTCACGACCACACAGGGCTCGTTTTCGGCCCCGCACATCGTCATCGCCAGCGGAGCTTGGTCGGCGGGCGTCGCGGCCTTGGCCGGGGCGCAACTGCCCGTAACCCCACTGCGCCGCATGCTGGTCCCCACGGAGCCGTGCGACGCCATTCCGGAACGCTGCCCGATGACCATCGACATGGGCACTGGCTTCCACTTCCGCCCCGAAGGCCGCGGTCTCCTGATGGCCTGGAACGACCCGGAAG
>JBIKMK010000634.1:0-3072 GCA_044359315.1 Bryobacteraceae bacterium
CATGAAGACGTTGCTGGCCAAGATTTTTGGCCGAGAGGACGTCACGGTGCGGTTGCGGCCGGGCTATTTCCCGTTCGTTGAACCGGGCTTTGAGCTCGACATCCAGTGCATGGTCTGCGAAGGTTCCGGCTGCCCGGTGTGCAAGCACTCCGGCTGGGTGGAACTGCTGCCGTGTGGTCTGGTGCATCCGCAAGTGTTGAAGCTGGGCGGACTCGATCCAGCCGAGTGGGGCGGGTTTGCGTTTGGCCTGGGCCTGACGCGGTTGGTGATGATGCGTTACGCGATTGATGATATTCGTTGGATCAACTCGGGCGACCTGCGGTTCTTGAACCAGTTCGGAGGGCCGCGCGCATGAAGTTCTCCCGTAACTGGCTGGCGGACTATGTTCCAGGTTTGGCCGCCGAAGGCGCTGAACTGGGGCGTCAGATCACCATGCGGACCGCTGAATGCGAAGGCGTGGAAGATCATGCTCCGCAACTGAAGGATATCTGCGTCGCCCGTGTGGAATCAGTGGAGTCGATTGAGGGCAGCCCCAACGTCAAGGCCGTGGTTGAGACCGGCCGCTATGGCCGCAAGACCCTGGTATGTGGTGCGCCCAACTGCCGCGCCGGATTGCTGACGGCCTACTGGCCGCTGGGTGTCAAGAAGATCGCCGGTGTCGAGAGCGATGGCATGCTGTGCGCGGGCGATGAACTGGGTGTCAATCGTGACCACAACCTGATCGTGGAACTGACCGATGTTGCGGTGGGTGACCCGCTACCGGGCCTCGTGCCCGATGCCGTCATCGACATCGACAACAAGTCCCTGACGCACCGGCCGGACCTGTGGGGTCACTTCGGGATGGCCCGTGAAGTGGCGGCCACCTTCGGCCTGGCGCTGAAGGATCCGGTGGACCTGTCGCTGGTGCCTTCCGGTGAGCCGCAGGTGAATGTCCAGATCGAAGATTTCACGCTGTGCCCCCGGTTCAGCGCCGTCGTCTTTGAGAATGTCAAGGTGGCACCGTCGCCCTTGTGGTTCCAATACCGCTTGCAGGCCGTGGGCTTGAATCCGATCAACAACATCGTCGACATCACCAACTACGTCATGGCGGAACTCCCGCAGCCGATGCATGCCTTTGACGCCGACAAGGTGCCGGGGCAAACGCTGATCGCGCGGGCCGCTAAAGTCAACGAGCGGCTGGAAGCCTTGAATGGCGAGAGCTACGATCTCGATCCGTCCATGATCGTTGTGGGTGGCCTGGATGGCCCGCTGGCGATTGCCGGCATCATCGGCGGCGACCCCAGCGCCATCGGCGATTCGACCACCCGGATCATCTTCGAAGCGGCCAACTGGAACCCGGTGGCGGTGCGCAAGGCGACGGTGAAGTTGAAGCTACGCACGGATGCCTCGATGCGCTTTGAGAAGTCGCTGGACCCGGAGAATACGCTGCGCGGCATCGCCCGCGCGATCG
This sequence comes from Bryobacteraceae bacterium, assembly GCA_044359315.1. GTDB lineage: Bacteria > Acidobacteriota > Terriglobia > Bryobacterales > Bryobacteraceae > JAPKYZ01. Next base: position 1,451 of record JBIKMK010000634.1, read on the forward strand.
CGCTGATGAAGCTGGTGTGTCCGGAAGCGCGCTTGGCCGGCGGTGTGGCCGACGTGCGAGGCCCGCTCCCGGCCCCGTCCTCGATCCGGATCAGCATGCCGTGGATGGCCAAAAAACTGGGCCGGACCATCGGGCAAAACGAAGTGGTCAGTATTCTGGAGGCGCTCGGCTTTGGCGTCACGTCGGCCAACGGCGAACTGGAAGTGACCGTGCCGTCCTGGCGCGCCACCAAAGACATCTCCATGGATGCTGACTTGGTGGAAGAAGTGGGCCGCATCATCGGTTACGCCTCGATCACGCCGACGGCCCCGCGGATGGACGTCGTGCCGCCGAAGATCAACCGCGAGCGCGCTTTCCACAATGGCCTCCGCCGCCGCTTGACCCACGTGGGCTTCACCGAAGTCCACAACTACTCTTTCGTGGCCGACGCGGAAGCACAGAAGTTCGGATTTGACCCGGCGGATCACTTGCGCGTGTTGAACCCGATTGCCGAAGATCAGGCGCTGCTCCGCATTTCGCTGCTGCCCAAGATCTGGAAGAACATCGACGACAACCGTAAGCACTTTGATCAGTTCCGGCTGTTCGAGATTGGCCGTGAGATTCACAAGCGGCCCGAAGGGCTGCCGGATGAGATTCCTCATCTGGCCGTCGTGGTTTACGCGAAAGATGACGGCATCGCTGGGTTGAACCAGCTGAAGCGCGTGGCGTTGGATCTATTGCCCGAGTCGAGCTTCCGGCCGGTGGCCGCAGTCCGCACTTTTGAGCATCCGGCCCGCACGGTTTCCGTGATGGCCGGAGACACCTCCGTGGGGCGTCTCTTTGAGTTCCACCCCAGCTTTGTCGAAGTGGGCCGCGCGGCGGTGCTGGAGTTGAATCTCCGGACGATGGAGCAGTTGGCCACCGGGCGAACCGTCGCCTACACCGCTGTCAATAAGTTTCCGTCCAGCTCGTTTGATCTTGCCGTGGTGGTGGGTGCGCGGGCGCTGGCGGCCGACGTCGCGCAGCACATGCCAGACGCGGTCTTTATCGAAGACTACCCGCTGCCCGACGGCCGCCGCAGCCTGCTCTACCGGCTGACGATCTCCCGGCCGGATCGCACGTTAACGGGCGAAGAAGTGTCGGCGGCGCGCAATACCTTGATTGAGCGGCTACGGGCGCACGGATTCGAACTGCGCGCTTAGCTGATGCGGTTAGCGGTTGGGCCATTTTCCCGGCTCCACCCGGACTGTTGCGCCAAATTCACTTGACCCAGTCCGGTGACCGGACATACGCTTAATCTGGGGAAAGTTAACAGATGCGTATACTTGCTCTTCTAGCTGCATTGTGTCATGTAGTCCAAGGCGGAATTCTGATTCCGGGGCCGGTTGCCGATGTGCGTCCTGGGGTCAAGCCCGATCCGGGCCCTTTGACCAATCTGGTGTTCTCTAACGCGGATGGCACCATCGGCCGGTGGTCGTTTAACGGCTTGCAAGGGCGGTTGGAGGAGGCGACGTATCTGACGAACCCGCGCCCCCCCCGGTTGGTCCCCCGCCGATTGGCATTCCTGTTGCCGACCCCGTGGCCGGTGTGCGCGATCCGAATGGTATTCCGGTGGCCGGCGGAGCGAAGACGCGCACCGGCAT
>JBIKMK010000074.1:0-10909 GCA_044359315.1 Bryobacteraceae bacterium
AGGAACGACGCCAAGCCCGAACCACCACCCAACGGCCCCTGCGTGCGGGCTGCGTCAAAATTCAGCTCGCCGGAACGGTGCCGGTCACTCGGCACGCGCAGATTGCGCGCCTGGCGGATGTCGCCGCCAAACTTGAACGTATGGTTGCCTTGGATCTTGGTCCAGTTGTTCACAAACTGCATTTGGTTCTCATCCTGGATCAGCGGGCAGTTGCAACCGTTCACGCCCAGCGCATAGCCAAAGCGGAACAGGTTGTTCCCGTAACCATTGATGAAGAAGGCAGGCATGCCGGAATTGAAGTTGTCGTCCGTGTTCAAACCCGGAATGCCGGCATCCTTGGCCGGTGCCGTACCAATGCCGTTGGGCTGGCCAAACACCTTGTACCGGAACCAGCCAAAGCGGAAGTCCGTCAGCAACGTCGGCTTCACGGTGTAATCAAAGCCGCCCGCAACTGAGTGATTGCGCGAATCCGACTTGCCGGCATAAGCATTGGTGGACCCGGAAGCGTCCAGGCCCGGTCCGCCCGCCACCAGGCCAAACGAACCCGGGGCCAGCACCCGGAACTGCTGCATGCTGTAGCGTCCAAAGATGTGCAGCTTTTCGGTGGTGTAGTGATCGACGCGAGTGTTGATCGCTTCGTCATCCGATTTCACGCCGCCCGAAGAAGCAAAGTTCGGCTGGTCCAGCACCGCGTTGATGTTCGGGCCGGGAATCTGGCGCAACAGCGCCTGTGATTGGGTAGCCAGGCGGTTGGCCGGAATGATGTTGTTGGGGAACTGCGTGCGCGTGGCGGGCGTGTTGCCGCTGGCCGGATCAAAGATATTCAGGTTCAAGGCGCGCAGGTCGCCCGCCCGCTCTTCCATCGTCGGCACGCGCAACAGCGCGCCGCCGCCGGTGTTGCGCCGCGTGCCCTGGAAGTCACCAAAGTAGAACAGCTTGTTCTTCTGGATGGGCCCGCCGATGGAGGCGCCAAACTGGTTCCATTGCGTCAGCGGAATCAGGCGGCCATTGGAGTTGGGGATCACGCGGGATTGCGTGAACGGGTTGCGCGCCTGCAGGTGGTCGTTGCGCAAGAACCAGAAGGCGCTGCCGTGGATCTGGTTGGTGCCGGACTTGGTTTGCGCGCTCACCACGCCCGCGCTGGCGACGCCGAATTCGGCATCGTAGTTGGCGGTGGTGATCTTGGCTTCGGTCACCGATTCCAGCGTCGGGTTGATGACGATCCAGCCCAGCACCGCGTCATGGTTGTCCGTGCCGTCCAGCAGGTGGCTGGTACCCGCGAAGCTTTGGCCATTCACCAGCATGCGGTACGAACCCTGCGGGTTCTCGGCGGAGGCCGCCGTCATGGACGTGGGGAACGACACCACACCCGGCGTCATCAGCTGCAGGTTGGTGAACCGGCGGCTCAGGATCGGGAGATTAGTGACCGTCTTCTCGCTCCAGGTCGTGCTGACGTCGCTGCGTTCCGTCTTCAGGATGCCTGCTTCGGAGCTGACCTCCATCGTCTGCGTCACGTCGCCCACCTGCAGCAGCAAGTCGATGCGCGTTTCGGTGTCCACCGAGACGCCGACGTTTTCCTGATTCAACGCCTTGAAGCCGGCGGCCTCCACGCGGACCCGGTAGCGGCCCACGATCAGGAACCGCTGCGTGAAGTTCCCCGATTCATTCGTGGTCGTCGTCGTGGCCACATCGCGGCCCGTATCAGTGATGGTTACCTTGGCCCCCGCAACGGCGGCACCCGTGGGGTCCACCACGGTGCCGACGATGGTGCCGTAAACGGCTTGTGAGAAGCCGGGAGAAACGGCAGCGATCGCCAGGACCGCGGCCAAAAGAAGTCGCTTCAACATAGATACCCCTCCAACTGGGAAAGTGGCGACATTTATATCACAAGTCGCCATCAACTCCCAACTAAGGGATTGAACTGCTGCGGGGTGGCCCAAACGCCGGCCGCAAATGGCCCTGGCCCAGGGTGGTGCCGTCCGGCATGCCGCCCCACGGTGCGTGCGGCTCCGCCAGCAGGTCTTCGAGATTGAGCGGATCAACGGCCCGGGGCGGTTCGGGCCCGTCCCATCTCCATTGCTCACGCGGCCGGTCAGCGTAGACTTCGATGCCGTGGCCATCGGGGTCCGTCAGATAGAGCGCCTCACTCACCAAGTGATCCGCCACGCCATCCAGCGGATAGCGGACCTCCAGCAGGTGCCGGACCAACTGCGCCAGCGCCGCACGGTGTGGCAAGAAAAGGGCAAACTGAGACCGGTCCGGGCTGGCGGGCAGGCTCGGGCCCGCACCGGGCCGTTCGGTCAAGTGGAGCAGCGCACGGCCTGGTACACCCAGCATCGCGGAGCTGGCCGTAGCTTCAAGCACCGCTAAGCCCAAAACGTGCTGATAGAAGTGGAGCGATCGTTCCAGGCTAACGACCCAGAGTCGAACAGGAGAAATCGCCAGATCAGAGATGGTGCCCACGCCCACCAATCTCGCATACGTGCAGTGCGTGGGGCTTCTCGGCCGCCAAGTTCCCCCACTTGCTACCCGCGCGAGCTAGCCTGTCCCGTCGGCGATGTGGCGTCACTTACAGCAGACGCCACCCAAAAGGAACGGGGCCCACCGGACGTTACTCCGGGGGCCCCTTCCGCTCGTGGGGCGGAACTTGTTGGGCAGTCAGGGACCGGCTAGGCTGCCGCCGGCCGTGCTGCCTCCTTGAAGCGGACGCTCACCAGCTTCGAGACGCCCGGCTCCTGCATGGTGACGCCATACATCGCCTGCGCCGATTCCATCGTGCGCTTGGCGTGGGTGATGACGATGAACTGCGTCTGGCTGGACATCTCCTTCAGCAATGCGGACAGACGCATGATGTTCGGTTCATCCAGCGGCGCATCCACTTCGTCCAGGATGCAGAACGGTGACGGCTGATACTTGAAGATCGCCATCAGCAGCGCCATGGCGGTCATGGCGCGCTCACCGCCCGAAAGCAGCAGCACGTTCTGGAGCTTCTTGCCCGGCGGCTGGGCCACCAGGTCGATGCCCGATTCGTTGACGTTCTCCTGATCGGTCAGGCGCATTTCGCCCAAGCCGCCGTTAAACAGCGTCTTGAACATGTCGCGGAAGTAGGCGTTGATCTTTTCAAACGCCTCATTGAAGCGGCGCTTGGATTCGACGTCGATCTCCTGGATGGCCTTTTCGGTATCCCGGATCGAATCGAGCAGGTCCTGCCGCTGCGTATTGAGGAAGTCGTACCGGCGCTGCGCTTCGTCATACTCCTCCAGTGCCTGTGTGTTCACCGGACCCAGGCCCTCGATGCGGCGGTTCAAGTCCTTCACCTTGTCTTCGGCTTCGGCCAGGGCCACCTCATCAAAGGTGCGATCCACCGCCGCGGCTACTTCGGCGGCGTTGGTGTCGAGCTGGTTCTGGCAGTTTTCTTCAAGGTGCTTCAGGTCGCTTTGGCGCCGGACCAGTTCGATCTCGATCTGCGAGCGGCGCTCGGCCAGTTGCTGCGCCGTGATGCGGAGCGCCTTCATCTGCTGGTCGGTAGCGGCGAGGGCGGTCTTCTGTTCGGCTTCGCGCGTGGCCATCTCGCGCACCGCGGTGGCCAGCGTGCCGATCGCATCGTTCAGCTCAGTAGAGCGTGAATCGAGGCCCATGTTGTCGTTCAGCAAGCGCTGCCGGTCCACGCCCAGACGCTCCATCTCAGTGGAGAGGAACTGGCGGCGGTGCGCAAGCTCACGAATCTGTGCTTCCAGACGCTGGGCGGCCGCTTGTGCGGAACGGGCCCGCTCTTCGAGACTCGCCAGGCCCGCACGGAGCGCGGAATGCTCTTCGCCCAGATGGGCGGCCTTACGCTGCAACTCTTCGACACTGGAGCGCGTGGCCAGCAGGGCTTTCTCCACCTCTGCGCCGGCGGCCTCTTTCTCGGCTACTGCTTGCTGCCGTTGCTGCAACTGCGCCAGTGACCGCTCCCGATCCCGCTGCAGGCGCTGCAAATCGTTACGCGCAACATTCAGCCGCGAATTGGCGCGCTGCAATTCCTCGGACATCTTCCGGCTCTCATGGTCGATCGCCAGGGCATCCTTTTCCTGCGTCTGTTGCTGTTGACGCAGTTTTTCGAGTTGCTCCGCCAACGCGGTGATCTCGGCTTCCAGCTGTGCCTGCCGGGCGATGGCTTCATCCAGCGCTACCTGCTTGGTCCGTTCCAGCGTGGTCAACTCGCGCAGCTCGCGCTTCAGTGCCAGTGGACCGCTGGATGATTTCTTGCCACCCGACACTGCGTAGCCGTGATAGCAGACGCCATCGGGCAACAGGAAGTAGACGTCCGGGTACTCCAGAGCCAGCCGCTGGGCGGCGTTGCGGTCTGTCGCCAGGAAGCAGCGCGACAGGCGCGGCAAAAGTTCGGCCGGAGCTTCGGTGAGGCCATTGGTCAGGCGCAGCACGTCGCTCAAACGAGCGGCGATGCCAGTGTCAGGGCCAACGGGCGGCTCAGCCACCGGACCACGCAGAAGCTCCGATTGGGGGGGAGGATGGACCAGGAAAGTCGCGCGGCCATCCAGATCGCTCCGCATCAGCTCAACGCCTTGTTGCGCAGCGGCCCAGTCATGGACCAGCACGTACTCCAACTCTTCGTGCAAAAACTCTTCAGTGGCCTTTTCGTAGTTGCGGTCCACTTCGACAAAGTCGGCCAACACGCCCATCGGCTTCAAGCCGCCGCCCTGGCCGCGTTCGATGGCCGTGAACAGCCGCTTCACCGATTCGGTGGTGTAAGCGCGATGAGAGAGAATCTCGTTCAAAGAATCCTTGCGGGCCTTGGTGCGGGATAGCTCGGCGCGCCGCTCATCCACCAGACGCCGGGCTTCACCCTGCTGTTGGCGCTTGGCATTCAGTTCACCATCCACGCGCTTGCGCTCCGCGCCCACCATGGCCAACTCTTGCTGCCGGGCCGTGGCGCGTTCGGCCAGCGAGGCCTTCAGCGCTTCCAGACGCGCAATCTCCGCCACGCCAGACTCTTCGTCCCGCGTAATGCGAGCCGAATCACGGTCCAGCGACTGCATGTAGCCATCGGCCTGGGCCAACTGATTCTTCAGCGTCGACGCTTCGCCCATCAACCGCAGCACCTGCTGGCGGGCATTCTCCGCTTCGCGTTCCCGTTGCCGGAGGTCGTTCTGCAGCGCGTCGCGCTCCGTCGTTTTGGCGTGCAGTGTGGTGCGGGCCGCGGCCAGTTCCGTGCCCACGTCCGCGCCCTGCGCCAGGTGCGAGGCATGTTCAGCCTTGCGGTCACCCAGGCGGGTTTCGACGTCCACTGACTCGGTTTCAGCCTGCTGCAGACGCTGCTCAATGGCCGCAATCTGACGTGCCTGCGATTCCAGCCGGCCGCGCGTACGCTCAGCTTCCAACTGCAATTCCGAAAGCTTGCGGCGCGCTTCGGTCAACTCGGCTTCAGTGGCAAAGCACTGCTGGCGCAGGGTGGCCGTTTGGGTTTCGCCTACGGCCACTTCCTGGTTGGCAGTACCCAACTGTTCGGTAGCGACATTCAGGTCCAGCGCGGTCTTGGTGATCTCGCGCTCCAGAATCTGGTAGCGGCCGGCGATGGCAAACCGCAACTGCATGACGTACTCGCCGCGCAGCTCTTCAAAGCGCTTGGCTTTGGCGGCCTGGCGCTTCAGCGAATTGGCCTGGCGGCCCACTTCTTCCAAAATGTCGAAGACGCGGTTGAGGTTCTGCTTGGCGCCTTCCAGCTTGGCTTCCGCCAAGCGGCGGCGAGCCTTGAAGCGTCCGACCCCGGCGGCCTCTTCGATGACGTTACGGCGGTCGGCGGGCTTGTTCGACAGAATCTGCCCGATGCGGCCCTGCTCAATGATGGCGTAGCTTTCCGGACCCAGGCCGGTGCCCATAAACAGATCCTGAATGTCGCGCAGACGGGCCTGCTTGCCGTCGATCAGGTATTCGCTCTCACCATTGCGGAACAGGCGTCGCGTGATCGTGATTTCTTTGGCTTTACCGAAATGCTCAATCGGCTTGGCGGAATCGATCGGCACCGCCGCCCCATCAGCCACCGGAGCCTCGGGCTTGGCTTCTTTTTCCAGATGATAGCCAGGGTCCACCAGCGTCATGGTCACTTGGGCCATGCCGAGCGGTTTACGGTCCCGGGTGCCGGCGAAGATCACATCTTCCATCCGTGCGCCGCGCAACGACTTGGCGGACTGTTCACCCAGCACCCAACTGATGGCGTCGCTGAGGTTTGATTTGCCACAGCCGTTGGGGCCCACGATGGCGGCCACCCCTTCGCCGTGAAATTTCATCTCGGTCCGGTCGCAGAAGGACTTAAAGCCCTGAATCTCGACTCGCTTTAACTTGAGCACTTGTGGCTACCTCTTCACACAGATGCAGGTGGGTACAGGAGCAGACGGCTGCCACGGCATTCCGTTGCAACGTCCCGCTCCTTCTCGGGGGGTACGCTCAGATTATACCGGATCGAGGGCGATTGCAAGCAGGCCGCCCCCTGCCCCTGGGGATATCCACAGGTTCACCACAACATCTTGTGGCCATCTGCGGAAGACCCCGGTGGGGCCGTCAGAACTGAAACCGCGCCCCCAGCTGAATCCGGCGGCCCGACCAGCTGGAAACCGCTCGCCCAAAGAAGGGTGACGTCACCGCTCCCAGGTACCCGGTGGCGTTCAGATGGTTCAACAAGTTGAAGGCGTCGACGGAGAGAGTAGCCGTGGGGCTCTTCTCCTTCAGCTTGGGCCGGACCTTGAAGTCGTGATACCAGCGGAGATCAACCTGATCCAAGCGCGGCCCCAGGCCCGTATTGCGCCCGACGCCCAGGGGCCGGTCGTTGGCCAGGCCATCGCGGTTGTCATCGCGGCCCGTCGTGATGTTGTAGGGGATGCCGCTCATGAATTGCACCGACAAGCCGAAAGTGGCCCAACGATGCAACTCTGCCGTGCCCATGAAATTGAACATGTGGCGGCGGTCGGTATCGGCGCGCCCAAATTCGCCGGACGGGGCGTAGCTGGCGGCTGGAAACCAGTTCAGACCTTGGACATCCGTGCGGGTGTTGTACAGGACGTACATCAGCATCCCGCTCACCTTCGGCGCAATCGGGCCGCGAAGGTAGAACTCCAACGAATCGCCCACCCACCGGCCGGCCGATTCCAGTTGCCGGAGCTGGGCCATCGCCGGGTCGGGCCGGGTGAGATACAGCGGACCCAGCGGTGCATTGGCATCACGGGAGCGGAACATCCGGGAGCCCCGCACGCCGCTATACTGCACGGTGAACGTGGTCTTCTTCAAAATGGCCCGCTCCAGCAGGATGTTGTACTGCCAGTAGTTGGGCAGTTGAATGCCGGGCTGCTGGCGGACCACGCTGGTGGGTAACGAACCCAGCGGCCGGTTAAAGTCATCGCCCGTCAGGATGTAGCGCCGCAGTTGCGTGCCGTTAAACCGCAGCAGATCCCACACCGCCTGCGGGCCGGAACGTTCAAAGAAAGACCCGGCACCCGTCCGCACTACCCAGTTGCGCTGCTTGCCCGGGGCCCACGCGATGGACAGACGCGGCTGCAGATTGTTCCCGTCCGTGAAGTAGTTCTGGTAGTCGTAGCGAACACCCCAGGCTACCGAAAGATTGCGCCGCACTTGGTACTCGTCCTGGAAAAAGTAGCCCACCGTCTTTTCGACAAACACCACCTTGGGGTCGCCACGTTGGATGATGGCGGAAAACGGGCGTTGCGCGAGATAGTCGGCCAGGCTGGCGTAGTTGTAGGTGCCCAGCTGATTGGCCCGGTCCGAGAGGCCGCGCCGGGACCAGTCCGGCAGGTTCAGCCCGTACTTCATGTTGTGGCGCTTGGCGGTCTGCGTGACGATGAAGAACAGTGCCCCATGCACTTCCGTGCGCAGTTCATCCATCTGCGCACCGCCGCCCGTAAACGCATCGCTCACCACCACGCGCGGCGCGGCGACGTTGCTGCGGCGGGGGGCCGAATAGCGGCCAAACAACGCCCGCCACTGCACCAGCAGCTTGGGCGAAAGCACGGCCCGGTGGTTGAAGATCAACTCATCTTCGCGGAACCGTAGCTGCATGCCCGCCTCCGGCAACACGACGCCGCCCACACCCTGGTTGTTCTGCCAGCGGTCCTGAAAGTTGATCTGGGCAAAGAAGGCGTGCCGGTCATTGGGGGCATGGTTCAGGCGGCCGGAAAGGTACGTATTGCGGGTGGGGGTTTCGACGTTGGTGTTGACCAACCCCTGGGGCGTAGAAGCGAAGACGATGGCCTGGAAATCATCGTTCTCTCGTTGACCGGAGAGCAGGAACGACGTGCGCTTCCCGCTGCCCACCGGCCCCAGCAAGCTGCCTTCAAACGTGCGGCGCTGTTCCGGCGGCCGCACGGCGGCAAAGGCGTCACGGGCGTTCAGGTGCTGGTCGCGAAACAGAAAATTGGCCGTGCCGTGATACCGGTCTGTCCCGCTCTTGGTGATGATCTCGATCCGGCGGCGGCTCCAGCGGGGATACTCGGCGGTGTAGGGGTTCTGGTTGATCTTGATCTCTTGGATGGCCGACGCGGTGACGCCCAGGTTGCGGGACTCCATGCCATCCACGATCAAGGAAGGTCCACCGGCACCCATGCTGGGGTCCAGAAAGCGAGTGAGAGCCGCAATCGGGTCGCCCCCCAGCATCGGCAGATTGTCCAGCAGCCCGCGTTCCACCGAAATCGTGTCGCGATTGGCGTCCGATTCCACCGATAACTTGTCCGCGCGCTCCGTCACCGTAATCGAGTCGCGGCGGGTCACCAGCGCCTGCTCAGGCGTGTTCCGTATCAGTAGTAGCGCCAGGCTAAGGTATAAGCTCAATCCGTTCCCCAAGCGCCGCTTCCACTGCCTTGCGCGTATAGGGCAACGGGTGCGGCGCCGCCTTTGCCCAACCATCCACCAGATCCCGGTAGTGCTTGGACGTGGGGTCCGCCACCTCGCCGGGAATATTCGTAATCACCGAATTATCCCAGTTTGACGGATCCAATACTTGTTTGTATGAGGCGCCGTGATTCATGGCGAACGGGCGCGCCGGAGGCCACCCGGCCGCCCGGACAGTGTTCGCATCGCCCGGCGTGGGGAACGGCGGGATGTGCCACTCGGGCCGGTTGATGGGATGGCGCAATGAGAGCTGATGCGCCTTGCCCCATTGCCATTGCGCCATCTCGGTGCCCTGCGCCTTCTCAATCTCGGCGAGTGCAGTGCGCAGGGCGGTGGAAAGCCCCGGATGATTAGGCGTCGCTTCCAGCGTCTTCAGCAGCGTCATCTGGTTCGTGCGGCGGCCCAACTCCGGCCCAAAGACGGCCACTGGCAGGCGCAGCATCCAGGTCTCCCAAATCAAGGCCTCGGCTGATTCCACCGTCATCCGCGCATCCCAGTTCAGCAGCCGCTTCTTGATCTCCTCCGCTCGGGCATCCGGCGCATTCCACTGCTTCAAGACTCCCTGGAAGCGGCGCGCAGGCAGCGACAGCACGTCGTAATGCATCCGCGTGAAGTCGTCAATCGAGAACTTCTTCTTCTCCGCCAGCATCTCCTTCACCCGCTGTTCGCGGAACGGCAGGGCCCACTCGTAGCTGAACACATGCTTGAAGCCATCGGGCGTGATGCGCGAATTGGCCGTAGCCACGAAATGATCGGCCGGGTTGTAGGATTGCGGGTGCTCGGAAAGCGGCAGCCAGCCCGACCAGTCGTACTCGCCGCTCTCACCTGGCACCGGCAGCAACCCGTTGCCGCTCTTGCGCACCGGCGCCAAGCCCGCCGCAATCCAGCCGATGTTGCCCGCGCGATCGGCATAGATCAGGTTCTCCGACGGCGCTTTGAAGTTGGCAGTGGCTTGCTTGAACTCCGCCCAGTTCTTCGCCCGTGCCAGCCCCAAGCCAGCCAAATACCCGGCCCCGCCCGGCTCCGCTCCCACCCACTTCAGCGCCACCGCCAGGTTGCGCTTGGGGTCCTCATAGATCACCGGGCCGTGCACGGTGTACTTCAGTTGCGCCACCACCGGCGCGGCTCCCTTGACAGTGATCGGTGTATCTTCAATTTCCAGTTCGCGCCATTCGCCTTTGTAGCGGTACTGCTTGGGGTTGGAGGGATTCAACTGCTCGATGAATAGGTCCTGCTGGTCAATGCCAACGATGGTGAAGCCGAAGGCCATCTCTTCGTTGTGGCCCAGCGCAATGCCGGGCAGCGCCGGTTCACCGGCACCGATGATGTTCCAGCCCGGGGCCACCAGATGGACGGTCTTGCGGAGCGAAGGGTTGGATATGGTGCGATGCGGGTCATTGGCCAGCAACGGCATGCCCGTGGTGGTCATGGTGCCATCCACCACCCAGTTGTTCGACCCATCGTCGAACTGGACGGGCCCCACCGCTGCTTGATAGTCCCGCACCATGTCGGCGGTGATCTGCTTCAGGTCGAGTCCATTGGGAATGGTGATCTTGACGAACGGATCGGGCGGCAGCATCTTCTCCACCGTGTCAACACCGAAGCGTTGGATGTCCAGCGCACGCGTCACTTCCAGCGTCGCGTTGCGCAGCATTTGCAGACCCGCAATACGCGCGGTGACGTCTTCCGCCTGCCACAGGCCGGGGTCGTAGCCCGCTGCCGCGAACTCCGGCGGACGCTTGCCCTTCAAAGATTCGATGTAGGCATTGATGCCCCGCGTGAAGGCCATCGCGATGGGCATCGCATCGGGAGAGTAGCTGCGCCATTCGTCGTTCCAGTTGCCACGGAATCGCACCAGGCGAGCAATGCGATCGCGAGCGACAAACTTGGGCCCCAGCACTTCCGCCAGCTTCCCCGTCCCGGTGCGACGCCACAGGTCGATTTGGAACAGGCGATCGCGCGCCGTGATGTAGCCTTGCGCAAAGAACAGGTCGTGCGAGTTCTCCGCGTAGAT
>JBIKMK010000635.1:0-3066 GCA_044359315.1 Bryobacteraceae bacterium
CGATCAGCCGTGATGAATGCGTCGCACTCTAGCTGCTTTACAAGGACATTGTCTTTCAGATGCTGCCAACCCAAATCAAATAGTGTGCGGACATCGTCTTGGGGGAATGCCTCGATCAGGCGTGGATCGATGGACGCGTCTATGACGACGCGCATGTCAACTGGTCAATAGCAATGTCACGGCTGAGTTCAAGAAATGCGAACACATGTTGCCGGGGAATGCTGGGGTAGACGGCGAGGAAATCGTCGATGGTTTCGCCGGTCTCGAGAAAGTCGAGGAGCGTTTGCACCGGTACCCGGGTATGGGCAAAGCACGGGATGCCATGCAGGACCTCTCGATCGATGGTCACTACGTCGGCTAGCGCGCTTCTTTGCTCAGCGATCGTCACTAATCTCATGATAACGGACCTGCCGACATGGGGGCACCACGGCGGTCGAGCGGCCCTCTACTCGTAACGCAGCGCGATCAGCGGATCAATCGAGCCGGCGCGGCGGGCGGGGATCAGGCCGGCCAAGGCGGCTACCGTCACCAGAATTAACATCGTCACGCCCGCCACGCCCGGGTCGCGGGCCTGGACGCCGTAGAGCTGTTTGGCGATGAACTGCCCGGCACCCAACGCCGCTGGGAGGCCTACTGCCAGGCCAATCGCCAGCAGCACGATGACTTCTTTCATCACCAGCCAGATGACGCTGTTGGGCGGTGCGCCCAGGGCGATCCGGACACCGATTTCTTTGGTCCGCCGCGCGACCACAAAGGCCATCACGCCATAGAGACCAATTGCTGCCAGCAACGTCGCGAGGCCGCCGAAACCGGCCGACAGCAGGGCGATCAGGCGCTCCGTCAGCAAGGTCTGGTCCAGTTGGTTGGCCAGCGTTTTCAGGCCATAGACCGGTAAAGCCGCGTCCAGCTTGCGTACTTCGCCGCGCACCACGGAGTAGAGAGCGGCGGAATCCCGCGCCGCCCGGACATAGACATACGCGCTGCCTTTGCCGAAATGCGAGACAAAGACCTGACGGCGGACACCTTCACGCGGGCCCTCGTAGAGCGAATCTTCGACGACGCCCACAATCTCCATGTTCAGTTTGGTCTGGGGTCCGCCGCCCCACCCCAGCATGCGGCCGACAGCGCTTTTGCCGGGGAAGAAATGGTCGGCGAACTTGCGGTTGACGATGCAGACCTGGCGTTGCTCGGTGAAGCTGCCCCGGTCCCGGCCATCGCCGTCGCGATAGTCAAAGTCACGGCCCTCTTGCAAAGCGATGCCCATGGCGGAAAAGTAGCCGGGTGACAAGGAATTCATGAAGGCTTGCATGTCTTCGCCATCCTTGGCGGTGTGCCCCTCTACTTTGATGGTCGAATCCCATTCGTCACCTGCCAGGACTCCAACGCCGGAGAGACCGGCGGCCTTCACCCCGGGCGATGACCGGATATTGGCCAGCAGGTCCCGGTAAAGCTGTTCAGCCCGTGCATCCGTGTAGCCATTGAGAGCAGGTGCGAGCTGGAAGGTGACCAGGTTGTCGATGTCGTTAAAGCCGGTTTCGGTACTCTTCAGGTTCTGGAGGCTCCGCACGAAAAGTCCGGCGCCGAAAAGCAGCAGGAAGCTGAGGGCCACCTGGGCGGACACCAGGCCCTTGCGTAGCAGGACGGAGCCACCGGCCCCGGCGATGGAGCCGACGGCGTCCTTCAGCGTGCTCCACAGATCCGGGTTGCTGGCCTTCAGTGCTGGGACGAGGCCGAACAGCAGTCCGGTGACGAAGGTCAAAGCGAGCGTGAAGCCGAGCACTCGCAGATCAGGCGTGGCGCTCAACAGCAAGGGGCTGCCTTCGGACGGGATGAGGGAGAGCAGCCCTTGCGTCATCCACACCGACAGCACGACGCCGCAGACGGCACCCAGAAACGACATCAATAGGCTTTCGATCAACAATTGCCGGACCAATTGCCAACGGGAAGCGCCCACCGACAGGCGGACGGCGTTCTCCTTTTGCCGGGCCACGGCGCGGGCGATCAACAGGTTGGCTACGTTGGCGCAAGCGATCAACAGCACCAGCCCCACCATGCACATCAGCACGATGAGCGCGGTGGAGAAGCTGTTGCGGAGCTGCGAATCGCCGGTGGCGGCTTGTTCGACGTGGATGGTGCCGCGCATGAATTGCTCCCGCAGATACGGGCTCCAGTCCTTGGTCGCAGGCATCTCCATTTCCTCACGCCGGATCTGGGTGAAGAGCACTTGCAGTGGCACCTGGGCCGTTTCGGGCGTGTAGCCGGGCTTCAAGCGCGCAAACACCTGCACCCAGCGGGTGCGGCGGTCACTCATCTCGATCCAGCCTTGCTCCGGCATGATCTGCGCCTTCATCAGAATGGGCACGCGGATCTGGGGTGCTTGGGCGGGGTCGAGTCCGGCGAAGCCTGCCGCCGACACTCCGACGATGGTCATGGGGTAGTTGTTGACCAGGATCTTTTTGCCGATCACCTTGGGGTCCCGGCTGAAGCGGGTGACCCAGTAGTCGTGGCCGATGACGACGGAGGGATGGCCGCCGTAGACCTGGTCATCTTCCTGGGAATTGAAGACCCGGCCGGCCGCCGCCTTGACACCCAGGACGGAGAAGAAATTGCCGGAGACCAGTTCCGCCGACACACGCTCGGTCTGGTTGTCAATGCTGACCGAGGTGGGCACCTGGCGGCGGCAGATCACTTCGGCCAGAGGGGCGGCTTTCTTCTGGAAGTCCTGATAGATGGGGTAGGAGTGCATCCGCCGGCCCATGTTGCTGCCGTTGTGCGAACCCTTCTGATAGAGCATGACCAGTGTTTCCGGGTCCTTCACCGGCAGCAGGCGCAGCATCAGCTGATCCATCACGGTGAACATGGCAGTGTTGGCGCCAATGCCCAGCGCCAGCGACATTACCGCGATCAAAGTGAACAGCGGACTGCGGCGCAGCGTGCGCGCGGCGAACTTCAGGTCGGCAAGGATGGCATCCATGGCACTGATTACGACTGAAGCGAGCTGCGGTTCCCGATTTCGCCCCGCGATTTCGGGGTTTGGCCATCGGTTTATCCGCGGGGGCTATTTCA
>JBIKMK010000636.1:0-3064 GCA_044359315.1 Bryobacteraceae bacterium
AGGCTCCCCGCGTCTACAACTGGAGCTTCAATATCCAGCATGAGATCAAGGGCTTCCTGCTCGACGTGGCCTACATCGGCAACCGGGGCAGCGGCCTGAATTCCACCATCACGCTCAACCAGCTGCCCACCAGCGAACTGTCCAAAGGCAGCTTGCTCACGCAGACCGTGGGCGCGGCGGGTGCCCGGCTGCCCTACGCCAACTTCCCCACCAACCGCTCCGTCGCCCAGTCCCTGCGGCCCTTCCCGCAGTACCTGGACGTGCTGAGCCGGAACTCCGGCGACGGCCAGACCTGGTATGACTCGTTGCAGACCAAGGTCGAACGCCGCTTCGGTGGCTTCCAGTTGCTGGCGGCCTATACCTGGTCCAAGTCGCTCGCCAACGCCCACTTCCGGCAGATCTTCAGCCAGCATTTCAATGTCGGCGCGCAGGATGCCAACAATTTGCGGGACATGAAGTCCTTCCTGCCCTTCGACCAACCACATGTCTTGAACCTGATCTGGGCCTACGACATGCCGTTCGGCAAGGGCAAGAAGTTCCTGGGTGCCAGCAACCACTTCATCAACGCGGCCGTCAGCGGCTGGACCATCTCCGGCGCGCAGCGCTACTACTCCGGCAACCTGATCCAGTTGGTCACCCCCGGCAACCCGCTGGGCGCGACCATCTTCTCCACCGCCACCAAAGCCAACTACTCTGGCGGTGCGATCCAGACGGGCCAGAGCTACGACACGCTCGACCCCAACAACCCGTCCAGCCGCTGGTTTAACCCCGGCGTCTTCACCGCCGCCGCCCCGTTCACGCTGGGCACCGCGGCGCTCTACCACAACGATTTCCGCCAACCGATGATCGCCTTCGAAAACGTCGGCCTCTCGAAGCGGACGACGCTGTGGAACAACGAAAAGAATCCGGTGGTGCTGCAATTCCGCGCCGACGCGTTCAACCTGTTCAACCGCACCCGCTTCGGCGGCGTCAACGGCACCGTGGGCAACGCCAACTTTGGCCGTCCCACCGGACCCCAGGTGGGCGCCCGCGCCATCACCATGGGCCTCCGGCTGAGCTTCTAAGCTCAGCGCGGTTCATTCCGTTCCCTTCCGGGCGGAGTACTTCGGCCACCACTTGGTGGCCGGTACTCCGCCCTTTTCTTTTTTTGGGGGAGCCTCTTCTTGGGGGCCTTCATTGCGCCCTCCGCTTCGGATACGATAGTCGTCGAAAGAGGCCCTCCATGCAACGACGCGACCTACTGAAATCCACCGTCTCCGCCGCCGGCTTGACCATCCTCAAAAGCGGCACCCTCCGCGGCCAGAACGCCCCCTCCAACAAGCTCAATGTCGCCCTGATCGGCGTCTGGGGCCGCGGCACCGCGCACTACAACGTCATGCGCAATGAGAACGTCGTAGCGCTCTGCGATGTCAACGACATCCGCACCAAAGAGGCGCTGGAGATCTTCCCCAAGGCCAAGACCTACTACGACTGGCGCAAGCTGCTGGACCAGAAAGACGTCGAAGCCGTCATCATCTGCACGGCGGACCACCACCACGCCTTCATCGCCAACTGGGCCATGAACCGCGGCATGCACGTCTTCTGCGAAAAGCCGCTCGGCATCTCGGTGGAAGAAGCGCGCACCGTCCGCGCCACCTATCTGAAGAACCGTACGAAGCTCGCCACCCAGCACGGCACCCAGCGCCACGCCTACCCCAACTTCGAGCGCCTCCGCGAGCTGATCCTCGATGGCGCGATCGGTGACTTGAAGACCGTCCACGCCTGGGACGCCCGCGAGCTCCCGCGCCCCGGCTACCCGGCCGGTGAAGGCAACCCGCCCGCCTCGCTGCACTACGAACAGTGGATCGGCCCGTCGCCCTATCATCCCTACAGCCCCCAATACTTCGGCGGCTCCAACGGCCTGAACTGCCTGTTCTGGAACATGTATCGCGATTTCGGCGTCGGCCAGATGGGCGACATGGGCGCGCACACGATGGACCTGCTGTGGAACGTCATTGACGCCGGTGCCCCCTCCGCCATTGAGGTGGATCAGGACGTCACCGACAAGTACAACGCCGACATCTGCCCGGTGAAGCTGAAGGTGGCCTTTGAGCACCCGGCCAACAGCTGGCGCGGACCCATCACGGTCCACTGGTATCAAGGCGGCCTGAAGCCCAGCGCGCCGAAGCCCTATCTCGACCTCTCACGCGTCGGCAACGGAGCCATCTTTGAAGGCACCAAAGGCGCCATCTTCGCCGACTTCACCACCCGCGTCATCATCCCCAACAACGACGATGGCGACTTCACCTACTACCAGCGCCGCGCCGCGGACAAGACGCTGCCGCTGATTGGCGGCACGGGTCAGATCACGCAAGCCGCGCGACCGGTCCCGCCGCGCCCGGCCAGCCCGCCCTCTGCGCTCCCCAAAGGCTTCAATGCCATGCCGAGCGCCGCGCCGAGTGCGAATGGCTTTGCGAAAGTCGAGTTCCTGGAGAACGGCCTGCCCGCCGCACTGGGCCTGCCCAACCCGCAGATCGCCCCGGTCGCCCAAGCCATCCGCGAAGGCCGCGGGACGGCACCGGGTGCCGACGTCTTCCAGCAGGAATGGATCGACGCCTGCAAGGGTAAGTACAACGGCGTCACCCACGGCACGTCCAGCAAGACGCACTGCGACTTCGACTATTCCGGCAGCATGATCGAACAGATGCTGCTCGGCCTGGTCGCCCACCGTGCCGGCAAAAAGCTCACCTACGATGCCGCCACCGGCCGCGTCACCAACTCCAACGAGGCCAACGACTACCTCAAGCGTCAGTACCGCCCCAACTGGACGCTCAACGGGTAAGCTCCCAGTATTGGGGCGGCGATGGCTGTGGTGTTTCCCAAAAAAAGGTCTGGCGTTACTCGCCGCGAGTAACTGACCAGCGGCTAAATTTGCGGCTCAAGAGCAACAAGGCACCGCCGCCGAACAGGACCATCGAAGAAGGCTCTGGCACCACTGGCGTGCCGATGGTACCGGCGCTAAAGCTATCGGCATTGAAAAACAGCCCGGGGTTGTTATAGGTGCGCGACGTGACGCTTGCCTCAG
>JBIKMK010000075.1:0-10892 GCA_044359315.1 Bryobacteraceae bacterium
GTGCAGGCGGTCTCGAAGCCGGTGGCGGAGAAGTAGGCCCTACTTGGCGAGCAATTGCGCCGGAACGTATTTGACGAACTTCGCCAGAACTTGATCCAACTCGCTTTTGGGAGCCGCTTCGGTTGAGGCTTTGGCCTTTCCGCGCGCTGGCTTGGATGGAGTTGGCGATGTCTTCTTGCTCATGTCGATGTTCCTTTCTGGAGCCGGTTCACCAGGGGAGCCGCATATCGCCCGTCCGTCAGGGCCGCCACCGCCAGTTGCATCTCCTCGACGGTCCGTTCCCCTTCACGCGCGGACGAAGCGCCCGCCTCAGCTGAGGTCTGGATCCATTGTTGCAAAACAGCCAGGCATTGTCCCACGCGGCTGCCTACATCTTCGGCAAAGCCCTTGAACCAATAGGCGTAGTAGAACCAGCAGGCTGATTGGGTGAGCGGGGCACCGGCCATCGCTTCCAATGCCGGATGGAGTTCGCGGCAGAAAGTGAAAAAGCGGAGCATGCCAAGCACGGCCTGGTCCTGCCGGCTTAGTTGGTCGGGCAACTTGGCCACGCCCGCCAAGGCCTGCCGCGGATCCTGCAACAAGTCAAAGAAGCGGGGCAGATCGAGAATGGCCGCCGAGTTTGGGGCCCCATAAGTCATGCCATCCAACAGGCCGGTGAAGGTCAGCAAGTTGGCATCGCCCTCAAAGCGGCCGCTAAACCGGTTGAACCATTGGAAGCTGCCCCACGGCAAGTCACCAGTCTCTCGCGGCAGTTCGGCCACCCCCAGGACGTGCAGACGCAACAAGGAAGGCAGCAGGATGGGGTAGTAATCCTCGTAGTAGCGGCGCACGGGTGGGCGGTCTAGCAAGCTCACCAGTCGCGCCACCGGCTCTGGCCCTAAATCGCTGGGTATATAGCCCGCGACCAGAGCGATCGTCAGCAATGAATACAGTTGCAACGTGCGATCAAAGGCCTCACGCCGCGCAACTTCCTGATAGCTAACGATCCCTTGTGTGTTGTGATGCCGGAGGAGGTGGCCCAACTGCCCATCATCAAGCGTGCTGCACCATTGATGAACTTCGCGAACCTCGGGCCGCGCCTGGAGCGATGCCCACAGAAAGTCGAGATGCTCCTGCATACGAGGGTCGGGGGTCACGGCAAAAGCTCCTTCAGAAAATGGACGGCGCGGTCTTCGGTGTTACTCACTTTGCAGACCGAGATGTGATCGGTGTCGCGGATCGCATCCGGGCAAGGGTCGCCCGGGAAGGGTACATTGCTCACCACCACCTCGCGTTCGGCGATCACGACGCGGCTGGACCGAAGGCAAGTTTCGTGCGGTACGCGCCGCACGCGGTCGGCCAACTCGGCCAAGACGCGAGAGTTGGGATCCAATTCCTTCACCAGCGGCACGCCCGCCTTGGCCGCTTCGACGAAGATCGACAGACCTGGAACCCCGGAGGCGGCGACGGTCGCCAGCGATGCCAAGTCGCTGCCCGTATGTGCGGGGGCGAATAGCAGCAGCTTCAGGCTGGTCCGCCACGGACGATCTTCTTCCACTGCCCGAAGGATGGCCCACCGGGCGACGACGGCACCCAGCGAATGGGCTACCAGGATCACGCGGCTATAGCCCTCGGCGCGCGCGGCCAGCAGGCTTGGCTTATTGATTCCCGTCAGGACGCTCCGGTCACTGTCGACCGTGTTCAGCAGATCGTACAGGAAGCTGGACCCGGCCAGCACGTTCGACAGATAGGCATCGTAGCCGAAAAACAGCAGATCGGTCTTTTGGAAAGCCGGATTGAGAATCGTCAGTTCATCAAAGCGCTGCCAGGTTTCCAACGCGTCGCCACGAAAGCCATGGACGAAGATCACCAGCGAGGTGGGCTTATGCTTGCTGAAAATCACCTTGGACCGGGAGTCGCCGGGCAGGACGTCGGTATCGTGGTGATCCGGAGCGAAGGTGAGATTCAAGACCGGCATGCGTGCCTCACCCCAATATGCCACGCCCCAAGCGCAGTCGCGGCACACCAAGTTTGCTCTTCGACGCCTTTGAGGCACCGTTGTTGGCCGACCGTTCGCGCTGCTCCGGGTTAGAATCAGGGCAAGGGTTGCGATGCAAGCGCGGTTCTACATTGATCCGGTAACTGGTCTGCCGCACAGGAAGATATTTGCGGGTGATCTATGTGCCCGACAGTGTGGCGGATAGCGTGTTTGTCATTACCGCCTGCGAGCTGGCCGGCAAGGCCTTGGCGGCGTTCCGGAAGCGCAAGAGGAAGAAGCAGCAATGATCGAAACAAAAAATCCCCCGGGTTGGAACGAGGACCGTATTCGGAAGGTGATCGCACACTACGACGTCCAGACCGACGACGAAGCCGTCGCGGAGGACGAAGAGGGCGTGCGGCCTTCCGAGGTGGTGATGTCGGTCCCCCGAGAGCTGGTTCCGGAAATCCGTGAACTGATCGCCAAGCGGCAGCGGTAGTTACGCTCGCTGCAATTCCAGCCACAGCGCCCGGTACCAGCGCAGGAAGCGTTCGGGTTCTTTTGATTCCTGGCACTCGCACAAGGTGTAGCGCTCATACTTCGCTTCGCGCAGCAGCGTGAAGAGTTCGCGGTAGGGGTAAGGTCCAGCCAGTTCGTTGATGTGGACGTTCTTGATGTAGGGCTTCAGCATCTCAAAGGCGGGCTTCAGGCTGCCGTTGATCAGGTCAGTGGGATTCGAGTTCCAGCAGGCGCCCACTTGCGGGTGCTTGGCAGCCTTCATGATGGCGGCGGAGGTTTGGGGCAACTGCGTGTCCTTGCCATGCACCTCCATCCAGATCTCGACGCCACGCCCCGCGCCATAGTCGCCCAGTTCGCGCAACGCCGCGCCGATGTTGGCGAATGTCTGCTCTGGCGTCAGACCCGGCGTCAGGCCGTTGGGACGCACCTTCACCGCCCAGGCGCCCGTGTCGTGTGCCAGGTCGATCCATTGCTTGGCCAGTTCCACATTCTTGCGGCGCACCGCCGCATCGGGGGAGTGAAACTCACAGGTGGAGCCATAGCTCAGCAGGCGCACCTTGCTTTTGGCAAACCGCGCGCCCACCTGCTTGCGCGCCGCCGCATCGAGGGTCACCTCGACGCCGTGCTTGTGTTCGGTGCGAAGCTCCACCGCTTCGAACTTCGCTTCTTCCAGCTTCGCGATCAGGGTCTCGAGATCCCAATCCTTGCAGATGTTGTAGGTGACAGCGCCCAGGAGCATGGGGTCAGCGTATCAGAAGTGGAGAGTACTGTATCCAATCGAATCCAAAACAGTACCGTCATGACTTGTGGCTTGGATCAGGGGACTGTTATTCTGCTCGTGCGGGATCTTCGTTTCCCGTATGTCAATTGGGGGACAAGGATCGTGTTTCTTAGGAATACGCTGCTCGCAGTGCTCGCTACCGGCTGGACCCTTTCAGGTGCCAGCTTCAATTCTCTGGCCAGTTTCCAGGGCGCCACTTCCGGACTGACGTTGATCAACTTCGACGGGACGTCCGGGAGCCTCGCTGGGGTATATACCTCAGTCGGCGTGGACTTCCGGCCGGAAAGCTACGCTTCAGTGGCCATTGGACCTGTTTCTTCGCCAAACGGGTGGTTCGACGATGATTTCGTCAATGGCGAACCGTTCTTTCCGGCTTCGTTCAACGCAAACGCGGGCAGCGTGACTGCGGTTGGATTGCACCATGTGCTGTATAGCGGCTACGTCGCAACGCTGATTGCTTATGACGCCGCGAACACGGTCATCGCGACCGCGAATTCGGACGGCGATCCGAACAACAATGACTTCTTTGGCGTGACCACTGCCAGTCCGATTGCCCGTTTCGAAGTCGTTTTTCAGAGCCACGCCGGGTGGGGTTTGGACGACCTGTATTTCGGTACGTCGAGCGCCGGTGCGGTACCGGAGCCGTCCAGCGCGCTGCTGGTAATTCCGGTGGCGATGGCGATTGCACACTTCCGGCGCCGCCGGTAGATTGCAGCAAGTGACGGATTGGGACCCGGGGACGTCCGGGGCCGTTCCGGAATCGAGTGCGCTCTCACTGCTGGGAATCGGCCTGGCTGGCTTCGCAGCGCTGTCCCGCCTGCGCCGGCAGCGGCAGAACGGGCCCGGTGTTCCGGGCCAACTCGAAAATAAAATAGGCTCTCGACATCCGCCGGTTTCGACTGGCGGATGTTCTGTTTACGGGGAGTTGTCGGGATACGGGTGACGCGATTCCCCGTGAGCCACCGTCCTCCTAGGGTCGCCGTCCCGCCCGCTCCAGTCCCTCATGGACGATTATTTTGAGGAGCGTCTGATAGCCGATACCTCTTCCCTGGTCTTGACAGACATCTGGTTTGGGACAATAATTAGGCTGTTCGCTAATTAGATAAACGCCTAAATACGGTGGGCCTCAACGACACATTCCGCGCACTGGCCGATCCGACACGTCGACAGATACTTGACCTGCTGCGGCGGGGCGAAATGACCGCCGGGGCGTTGGCGGAGCGGTTCGACATGACGAAGCCTTCCATGTCACACCACTTCGCAGTCTTGAAAGAGGCGGACCTGGTAACCAGCCGCCGCGACGGCCAGCAGATCTGGTACGCGCTGAACACCACGGTGGTGGAAGACGTGCTCGCCTGGGCGGTGCAATTGACGGCTGATGGCCGTGACAAGGGAAGGACACGGGAGTGACTCGCAAGTATCTGTTCGCAATCGCTTTGACGGCCGCCGTCCTCATCGCAAACGCTGTGGTCTACCCGCAGCTGCCGCCGTCCATCACCACGCATTGGGATATTCAGGGCCGGGCCAATGGGTTCAGTGCTAAGTGGACGCTTTTCCTGATCCCGGCGCTGATGGCTGGATTGACGCTTTTAACGTGGCGCCTACCCTGGCTTTCCCCGCAGCAGTTCCGTGTCGACAGTTTCCGCCCGACCTCCGGCCAACTGATGGTGTTTTCCGTGGCGTTGCTGGCCTACGTCGATGCGCTGTTACTGTGGAACGCGCTAGGCCACGAATTCAATACTTCGCGGGCGGCCTTTCTGGGCACGGGTGTCTTCCTTGCGCTGGTGGGCAACCTGATGGGCAAGGTGCGGCGAAACTTCTTCATTGGCGTGCGGACTCCGTGGGCCCTGGCCAATGAGCGGGTCTGGAATGCCACGCATCGGGTCGCCGCCAAGACTTTCGTCCTGTGCGGCGTCATGGGAGTGTTGCTGACGCTGTTCGGCCTCCACAAATGGTTTCTCGCCGCAGTGGCGGCAGCCGCGCTGATCCCGGTGGTCTATTCGCTCTACTTCTACAAGCTGCTCGAACGGCGGGGCGAGTTGTAAGGCAGCCACGGCCCGGTGGGCATCCAACTTTTGCTAGCCTTGCCGTCCCGCGCGCTCCAGTCCCTCATGGACGATCATCTTGAGGAGCGTCTGATAGCCGATCCCTTTGCGCTCCGCGATCTGCTTGGCCTTCGCCAAGTCGGGAGATGGCAGCCGCAGGGCAATCTGCACGCTGGTAGTCTTGCCCAGCTTGGCCACCAGCTTTGATCCGCCCGCTACTTTTTTCGGGCCCTCCGCCGATTGTTCTTTCAAGAACCCGCGCCCTTCGGCGCTCGCCCACCAATGGGCTTCTTCATTCTCGTTTGCGAACTTCGGCATCTCCACCCTCTTCATTGCTTACTCCCCTCTCAGGCGCCGTTCGAGATAGTCACGCTTCTGGCTGGCATCGAGTTCATAGGCGGTGATCACCCGAATCGCGCCGTTGCGTTCGGTTAGCACGACCGCCAAGGGCCGAAGGCGGGACGTCTCTCCGTAGTAGACGAATCGGGGCTCACCTTCTGCATCTTGTTCGTAGACCAGCATCGGGTTGATCGCCAAAGCCTGCTCAATTTCATCAGCTGAGATCTTGTGCGCCTTGATCTTCCGCAGATTGTGCCGATCCCAATCGAACACGTTCCCCTATTGTATATGCAATGCATAGCAGAAGGGCAGGTTCCCGCACGGTGACCGGGAATCTGCCCTTCTGCTGCCCTAAATGCTTGACACTTCAGAGTGCTGGCTATGGCCCAGCCAGATTCCTTGCGAGAACTCGCTGGACCTGCGATATTGGCTACTCCTCGTCCAGCACTTCCCCCAGCCGGTCTAGCCGGCTTTCCCAGAGAGTCCGCCGCTCGCTGATCCAGTCCTCTAGTGTCTTCAGGCCGCTGGGTTCGAGGCGGCAGGTGCGGATGCGGCCTACCTTCTCGGAGCGGATCAAGCCGCTCTGCTCAAGAATCGCCAGGTGCTGCACGACTGCGGCCACCGTAATGCCCAAGGGGGCGGCGAGGAGGGAGGCCGAGAGCGGCTGCTCGCACAGCTTCTCAACGATCACCCTTCGCGTGGGGTCGCCGAGGGCGTGAAAGGTGGCCGCTACTTTCGCGGATTGGGCGGACGCGGAATGAAGCATCTGACCTCCATGGTGCGCGCTGGCTAGGCCTCGAGTTCCCGGTCCAGGCGGTCCAGGATGTCGCGCCAGCCCTGATGGCGGCGGTCTGGTCCGTCGGATCCTTCAAAGAATGCTCCCTGATGCGTGAGGATGAGGCGCGTGCCCGGGCCGTCAGCCAGAAGCTCAAAAGTGATCAGGCTGGCCGAAATCGAGCGGCCGCCGAACTCCATCATCGACGCCATCACCACGCGGCGCCCGTCCACGATGTCGAGATAGATGTTGTCGCACCCAAACGCTGCTCCCGCGAAGGGCGTTCCGGCCTTGAAGCGGAACGTAGCTCGCTCTCGCCCCCCAACGCGGAAGTCGAGTTCGAAGACCTCGACGTCGTGGTGCTGACTTTCGGCAAACCAGCGGCGCTTCTTTTCCGGGTCGCCTAAGGCGGCAAAGACCTTCTCGGGGGGCTTCGGATAGCTTCGCTCCACTGAGAACGTGTGGTGAAGGGTGGAAGGCTCAGACATTGGGTGCTCCTGTTTAGTTAAGCGTTTGCTTTAGTATCCGTAGCAGCTGGGCAATTTGTCAAGTGATGGCTTAAGTATCGAAACAATGGCCTGATTGCACCTTGGGGGTTGACCACATACCCAGACATCTATATACTCAGATTGCTGATTATGGCCAAGCCCGATTCCTTGCAAGGCTCGCTGGACCTGTTGGTCTTGAAAATTCTTTCGCGCCGGCCCCGGCTGCATGGCTATGCGCTGATGACCGCCATCCAGGAGATCTCGGAGGACGTGCTGCGCGTCGAGGAGGGGTCGCTTTACCCGGCGCTCCATCGCATGGAAGAAGCGGGCTGGGTGCGGGCGGATTGGGTGATCAAGGACAATGGCCGCCGCGCGCGGATCTATGAGTTGACGGCCGATGGTCGGGAGCGTCTGGCGGTGGAGCAGTCGCGGTGGGAGGCGGTGAGCGGGGCGGTCAATCGTGTGTTGAGGATGGCCTGAAATGTCACTTTGGAGCCGGTTGGGCAATGTTTTCCGCCGCCAGCGGGTGGCCGATGAGATTGATGAAGAGCTGCAGGCGCATCTGGACGAGGCCGCAGAAGCCGGTCGCGATCCGGCGGAGGCACGGCGGGCGCTGGGCTCTTCGCTGCGGCTGCGGGAGGCGAGCCTCGACGTCCGGCTCGCCTCCTGGCTTGATTCACTGCGCGCGGATGCGGTGTTCGGGCTGCGGTTGCTCAATAAGAACCGCGTCGCTTCCGGTGCGGCGATTCTGTCGCTGGCGTTGACGATCGGCACCTCCACCGCGGCGTTCCGGTTGATCGATGCGATCCTGCTGCGGCCGCTTCCGGTGGCTCATCCCGAGCGGCTGCATCTGCTGACCTTTCAGAACACGGACCAGAGCGGAAAGAAGAGGACCGGCGATTCGTTCGACTATCCGCTTTTCCGCCAGATGCGCGCCTCAGTGAGCGGCCAGGCAGAGTTGTTCGCCGTCTCGAACACCGGCCGGGTGGATCTGACGTACTCCTCGGATCAGGAGATGGAGCCGGCCTTCCGGCAGTATGTTTCCGGGTGGACGTTTTCCACCTTAGGGCTGCAACCGTCGCTGGGCCGGTTGTTGACGGCGGAGGACGATCGCACTCCCGGCGCGCATCCGGTGGCCGTGCTCTCACACGACTACTGGAACCGCCGCATGGGTGGGGACCCGAAGGTGATTGGCCGCACCTTCCGGCAGGGCAACGACCTCTACGAGATTGTGGGCGTGGGGCCCGCCGGGTTCACCGGAACGCAGCCGGGAACGATGACCGATATCTTTGTGCCCACGATGATGAACGCCTCGGCCATCGGCAACTCCAACTGGGGTTGGATCCGTGTCTGGGTCCAGTTGCGTCCCGAAGCGTCAGCCGAGACGGTCCGTCAGCAATTGGCGGCCGGAGTGAAACAGCAGCGCCTGGAAAAGGTGAAGGCCTGGACCGGGACATCGCCGAAGGTGCTCGAGGACTATCTGAACGCCGCGGTGGAACTGCCCTCGGCGGCGGCAGGGGCTTCGGGCATCGAAAGAGAGTACCGAAAGGCGTTACTGATCCTGGGCGCGCTGGCGGGCCTGCTGCTGTTGATCGCTTGCGCCAATGTGGCGAATCTGATGTTGGCGCAGGCCGCCGCGCGAGCGCAGGAGATGGCGCTGCGGGTCTCGATTGGCGCGGGGCGGGCGCGGTTGGTGCAGCTGGTGCTGATGGAAAGCGCGCTGATGGCGCTGGCGGCGACATTGCTCGGATCACTGTTTGCTTGGTGGTCGGCCCCATTTGTCGTCAGTCTGCTGAACCCTCCGGACAATCCGGTCCGGCTGCTGTTGCCCACCGATTGGCGCTTCCTGGCGTTTGAGTTGGCGTTGACGGCAGCGGTGGTTTTCCTGTTCGGTTTGGTGCCGGCGCTGCGAGCCTCTGGCGTGCAGCCGATCGACGCGATGCGCGGCGGGGGCGACCAGCACGGGCGTCGCCTGATGAACGGGTTGGTGCTGGCTCAGGTGGCGTTCTGCTTTCTGATTCATTTTGTGGCGGGCTTGTTTGTCACCACGTTTGATCGTCTCTCGCATGAACCGTTGGGCTTTTCGGCGGAGCGGCTGCTGGCCGTGGAAGTGGTGAGCAAGGGCAAGCCGCCGGCGGCGGTCTGGGCGGAGTTGGCGGATCGGATGCGCTCGGTGCCGGGGGTTGAGCGGGTGAGCCCGAGCGAGTGGGCGCTGATGGGCGGCAATGCCTGGGTGATTGGCGTCCGGATGCCGGGCCAAACCACCTCGGATGGGTGGCGCGTCTATGTGCTGAGTGTCGCGCCGGGGTGGCTGGAAACCATGCGCATCCCGCTGCGCAGCGGACGCGACCTCCGGTCCACCGACAACCCGGAGACAACGGCCATTGTGAATGAAGCTTTTGCCCAGCGCTACTTCGCGCAGGAGAGCCCAGTGGGGCGAACGTTTGAGCGGCAGGCAAACAAGGGCAAGATGGTGCAGATCACGGTGGCGGGTGTCGTGGCGGATGCCCTTTACGAAGACCCGCGGGTCGGCATCCGGCCCACGATCTACATGCCGTTTGAAACGGCGGATGGGCCAGAGGGCGCCCGCGACCGCGCCACCTTCATGGTGAAAACCGCCAGCGCCGACCCATTGGCCTTGGCCGGTGCACTGCGCCACCAGGTCCAGCAAACCGGCTTTGGCCTGCGGGTCTCCAGCATCGATACGCAGCAGCAGATCGTCGACGACTGCACGACGCGGGAACGATTGCTCGCGCTGCTGTCACGCTTCTTTGCCGGTGTCGCGCTGCTGCTGGCGGGCGTGGGACTCTATGGAGTCTTGAACTATTCCGTCCTCCAGCGGCGGCGCGAGATTGGGATTCGGATGGCCTTGGGTGCGCAGCCCGCCCATGTCGCCTGGAAAGTGACGGCGGAGGTGTTGGCGATGCTGGTGCTGGGCTCCGGCGTGGGCTTGGCGGCCGGCATCGGCTCCGAGCGTTATCTCGAAACGCTGCTCTACTCCGTGAATGTGACCGACTGGGCAATCATCGCCACGCCCGTGGCTACCTTGCTGGTGGCAGCGGTGCTGGCGGCACTGCCACCGCTGTGGAATGCCATTCGAGTGGACCCGGCGCGGGTGTTGCGGGCGGAGTAGCACGGGCAGCGATTGGCGGCTAGCATCTGCATATCTTCGTCTGTAGACTGTGGGAGTGCCGTTCGAGTTGAGTCCACAGTCAGCCGATCGGAATGGCGTTCTTTTCCCGGAGGCTTACCTGTGTTCTCGATGATGACGATTGCGCCTACCCAGATGAAAAGCTCCCGGCGGTACGTGTTCGAGTACTTGCTACTAATCGCAACGATGCTGTTGACCGTTACGGGATTTTGGGACATCTATTTCGGAGAGAGGGCCGCTCCCAATGCCTACCACCACCTCCATGTCGTCACCGATGTCATCTGGCTGTCGCTGCTGCTTTACCAACTCAATCTGATTGGCAGCCTGAAGTATGGAGCTCATCGGCGAGTGGGATTGGCTGTGCTGATCGCCGCCCCATTGTTGTTCGCCACGACAGCGTTGCTTAGTGTGCACTCCGCTCACAAGGGAGTGGTGTCGGGCAAGCGCGACTTCCTGATCGTGCAAAACGTGTGGGTAACGCTCGAACTGGGATTGCTGATTCTGCTGGCATTTGTGTGGAGAAAGCGCCGGACGTTGCACGGGGCCCTCCTCCTCAGCACCGCCATCCTCTTCATGTGCATCGCGCTATTCTTCACGCTTCTCAGTTTTGTTCCGCAGTACAAGATTGAGGGGCCGGAAACCTTATACAGGTTCGCCAGCGCCGGCCAGGCCGCTCAAGCCACCTGTCTTGTGGTGGGCCTGCTGATGTTCGTCAAGGACCGCAGGAACGGATGGCCTTTCTTGCTGGCAGGAGCGTTCTTCATTCTGAACGAGTTGATCAGATCCTCGCTCGCCAAGAACCAGCTGATCGGACCGCTTACCGAGTTAGTCGGTTCA
>JBIKMK010000637.1:0-3063 GCA_044359315.1 Bryobacteraceae bacterium
AAAGTACCTCAGCCGCCTGGGCAGCCGGACCGAACTGAACTACCTGTTCCAGGAGATGTTGGGCGAACTGTCGGTGGGCCACCTCTATGTAAATGGCGGCGACAATCCCGATCAGCCCAAGCGTGTGCGCGGCGGCTTGCTGGGTGCGGACTACAAGCTGGAGAATGGCCGGTACCGCTTCGCCAAAGTCTACTCCGGCGAAAGCTGGAACCCCCAGACGAGGGCACCGCTGACCCAACCGGGCGTCAACGTGGCGGCGGGCGAGTACCTGCTGGCCGTCAATGGCAAAGATCTGAAGGATTCGGACAACGTCTACGCCGCTTTTGAGGCAACAGCCGGAAAGTCCGTTGCGCTTCGCGTAGGACCGAACCCCAGCGCCGATGGTTCACGTGAAGTGACCGTGATCCCGGTCGATTCCGAGGTCCAATTGCGGACGCTAGCTTGGATGGAAGACAACCGCCGCAAGGTGGATCAACTTTCTGGCGGCAAGATCGCCTACATCCATCTGCCCGATACGGCCAACGGCGGCTACGACTACTTCAACCGTTACTACTTTGCCCAGACCGACAAGCAGGGCGCGATTATCGACGAGCGCTGGAATCGCGGTGGCAAGGCGGCGGACTATGTGATCGACCACCTGCGCCGTCCGCTCTGGAACTATTGGTCCAGCCGCGATGGCGCGGACTACACCACTCCCGCCACGGCCATCTTTGGACCCAAAGTGATGATCGCGAATGAGCATTCCGGCTCCGGCGGAGACCTGCTGCCCTGGCTGTTCAAGCGCGCCAAGCTGGGCCCCGTCGTCGGCACGCGCACGTGGGGCGGACTGGTGGGCATCGGCGGCTATCCCTCGCTGGTGGATGGCGGCTCTGTGACAGCGCCGCACTTCGGGTTTTGGAACCCCGACGGCAAGTGGGATGTGGAAAACCACGGGACAGACCCGGATGTCACCGTCGAAATGGACCCCAAGCTGTGGCGCGAAGGGAAGGATCCGCAATTGGAGAAAGCGGTGGAACTGGCGCTGGACGAACTGAAGCGTAATCCCCCGCCGGTGCACAAGAAACCCGCATATCCGAACTACCAGAAGGCTACTCCGGGAATGGCCTCGGGAGCGGCTGGGCAGGGTGGCGGGCGATAGAATAGCGTTATGGCGACCACGGTGCAGCGGATGAGCGTTGAGGAGTTTGGGGCAATGCCTGAACATCTCACCGAGTTCTGCGAACTTCACTACGGAGAGATCATCCCTATGGCTCCGCCCAAACACCGGCATGTCAAGGTTCAGGACCGGATCTTCGAAGCGTTGTTTGATGTAGCTCGGCCGTTCGGCAAGGTTCGCGTGGAGATGCCATTCGCGCTGAACGAGTTTGACCTTCGCGAGGCTGATATCGGATTGGCGTCATGGGCACGATGGAATGCCATTGAAGATGACGGCTACTTGTCCGGGGCACCGGACCTGGTCGTCGAGGTACTTTCTTCATCCAACTCGACGGCGGAGATGCTGGAGCGAGAGGCCCGGTGCCTCCTGAATGGCTGCGTGGAATTCTGGACGGCAAACCCCACGGACAAAACCGTCCGAGTCGCAAATCGCGGGGCGATCCGCGTCTACAAAGCCGGAGACGATCTGGTTAGTGCACAGTTCCCCGGCTGGTCAGTCCCAGTCGAGCAGTTGTTCTCGTAGATCCTTTACGCTTCGGCTACCGGTGGCGGTAGCCAAATCGGGAGACAAGGTAGTTCAGCAGTTCATCCTTGGTCTCCGGCTTCACCGGAGCGCCCCAGCGCTGCATCTTGCCTACTTCCGCTTCCCACTGCGCCCGCGAAAGGCGCTGCTTGCGGACAGGTCCTTCGTCGTGACAACCCACACAAGTGGCCTTGTAGACCGCTGGTGGCTCCATGGCGGCCGCAGCTGGCACCGGAGCCGTTTCTGAGGCGACCTGGTGGATGACGTTCCATTGATAGCCCGACGGGTTCCATTCCTGCGCCATGGGTTGCGTGTGGCCCCAGGTGTCGTGGGCGCGGGCCATCACCACGTAGTAGCCTGTCGGCGGCTGCCAATCATACTCCCAGGTGACCCAGCCGAACGGCGTGCGCGGGGAGGTGATCTTGGCGGCTTTCCAGGAGCGGCCCCGGTCCACCGAGACTTCCACGGTCGCCACTGCCTTCTCGCCCGCCCAGGCCGTACCGGACACCTTGGGGCCAATGGTGGCGATGACGGACTTTACCTGAATCGCTTCCACCGGCTTCATCTCTTCCGGCTTCACAGGCAGGCCGGGCTGCACGCCCTTGCCGGGGTGCCGGTAGCCGGTCTTCATGAAGAAGCCGTCGAACTCCTTGTCCAGCACTTCAATGCGCGTCACCCACTTCACCCAGGAATCGCCCGCCCAACCGGGAGCGATCACGCGCAGCGGGAAGCCATGCGAGGCAGGCAGCGCGGCACCGTTCATGTCAAAGGCGAGCAGAGTGTTGGGGTCCATCGCCTTCTCGATCGGGATGGTCCGCTGGAACTCCGGCTGCGCGCCCACCGGCACGTCGGCACCGTCAAACAGCACATGCTTGGCACCCGGCTTGACGCCCACGCGCTTCAGCACGTCGGCCAACCGGACGCCGCGCCACCGGGCGTTGCCCACGCTGCCATGCTCCCACTGGAGGCCCGGCATGGACGGCTCATAGAAGCCGCGTCCATTGCCCGCGCATTCCAGGACGGCCACCATCTCCACCGGCTTCATCGCCTTCAGATCCGCCATCGAAAGTGTCAGCGCACCGTTGACGTGCCCTTTCACCTCCAGCTTCCAGGCGTCGAGCTCAATTTTGGGGGTCAAGTGGTGGCTGCGCACAAAGAAGTGCTCCACCGGCGTGATGTAGTCCTTAAAGCCCGCCAGTGGCATCTCATAGCCTTCCTGGCGCGAATTGTGGATGATCATGTCGCGCTTCTGCGCTTGCAATTGAAGCGCGGCGCCGGAAAGGGTGGCCAAAAGGGTTCGACGGTTCATCGGGCAAAGGTTCCTTCGCTAGTGTAGTCCGTCTGGAGCGGCCATGGATGGCGAAACGGGGGAGTAAGGCGATTAC
>JBIKMK010000638.1:0-3062 GCA_044359315.1 Bryobacteraceae bacterium
TGAACATGCCGCCATTGATCTCAATGGTCTGGCCGTGGATGAAGCGGCCGGCGTGGGAGCACAGGAACACGATGGTGTCGGCGATCTCTTCGTTGGTGCCAAGAGTTCCTGCAGGCGTGGAGGCCTTCATTGTGTCCAGCATGGCTTGCGTCGAGAACACTTCGTGGAAGTGGTTGTCCACCGTGCCGGGGGAGACGGCGTTGACTTGGATGCCTTGGGGGGCGAGTTCCTTGGCCATGCCTTTGGTGTAGCAGGCGACGGCGGCTTTGGCGGAGGCGTAGAGAGCCGCGCCCAGGCCGCCGCCATTGCGGGCGGCGATGGAGGAGAGGTTGATGATCCAGCCGGACTTGCGCTCGATCATGCCGGGCACGACGGCTTGGGCGATGAACCAGGCGCTCTTGACGTTCAGCGTGTAGACCTCATCGAACAGCTCCGGTGTGGTTTCGGCAATCCGCGCGCGCTTCACCAGCGATCCGGCATTGTTGATCAAAATGTCGATGGGCGCGTTCAGCTGCTTCAGCGCGTCGCAGAAGGCGGTGACGCCTGCGGTGGAGCCCAACTCGCCCTGGATGATCTGGGCCGTGGCACCGGCCGCTCGCACTTGGGCCGCGGTCTCTTCCGCGCCCGCCAGATGGCCGCCGTAGTGCACGATGACGTGCGACACGCCCGCCTTCGCCAGCGCCACCGCCGTGGCTTGCCCGATCCCGCGCGAGGCGCCGGTAACTAACGCTGTCCGTCCTTGAAACTCACTCATAATCAGTAACTCAGTCATGCTTTTACTTTTCTCCTGGTTGACCGCACGGGCTTGGCCGGTGCTGCGTCATGATTCCATCGCCCCAGCCGGTAGCGGCGTGAATAGCCTGCCGTGCGGTTCTCGATGGAGACTTCCACCACTCCATTTTCATCGCAGGACCAAGCTTCTACAATCTCCTGTTGCTGCGCCACGCTACTATGACACACGGCGGCGGGCGAAAGCTTCTCGACGCCGCGCAAGGCCGGATCAAAGGGGAACAGAATTTCATCCCACAGGGTAAGGTTGCCCGCCGGTTCACTGTGAGAGCCGAGCGCAGTAGCCTCCAGATACCGGAAGTGCCCGATGTTATGCGCGGGCGAATAAGTGCGCTGGCTGACTAACGCGGGTTCACCCGGGCGCGGCAGGATGGTGCCTTTGGCGAAGATGGGATCGAAGATGATCCGGGTGCCGCAGTCGGCCTCACGCCAGACGCCGAAGTAGCGCGAGAAGCGCTCGCGGAGGGTGAAGCCGCCCGCGCCATCGGCTTGGATCGCGAGACCAATGGCCGTGGCCGCGCGGGTATAGGCCGAGCGCTTCACCCGGCGCCCGAACCGCTCCCGCAGCATGCGAGAGACCAGCGGCAGTTCGCTGGCCCCGCCGGTGACGTAGAGCACATCGGGAGGGGCACCATTGGCATCCAGCAGCAGGTCGTCGACGGCGTGCAGTGTCTCGTCGATCAGCGGGCGGCAGCGGTCATAGTAGTCCGCCACGGGGATGGTGACGGGGCCGTGGTCGGTCTCGACGAGCAGACGGCGGCTGTTGGGGGTGAGCGACTCCTTTAGTTCGCGGCACTGTTCCAGGAGGCGGAAGTGGGCACCGGGCCCTAAGCGGTCCAATTGGCCGTTGGGGAGAGCCATTTCGGCGATCACTTCATCGAAGTCATCGCCGCCCAGCGTCGAGATGCTTTCGGTGGCCACTACCTCCTGCTCACCGGGCCGGAGCAGGACGCGGGAGACGTCAAAGGTGCCGCCGCCCAGGTCGTAGATCAGCAGGGACTCGCATTCGGGCGTGGCCACGGCGCCATCAACACGGCGGGAGGCGTGGGCGTATTCCAGGCCCGCAGCGGAGGGCTCATTCAACAGGCCGAGCACGGCGAACCCGGCGCGGCGGAAAGCTTCACCGGTGAGGAAGCGCTGGTTCGAGTTGGCATTGGCGGGAACGCCCAAGACAACCTGGTGGCTATCCGGGCGGAGGCCACCGCGGATGGCCATGGCCAGGCCGGTGAGCAGGTCGAGCAGCAGATACTCCGTGCTGCCGACCGCCACGCGGGTGGCCGGGCCGGCGGACTCAAGCAAGCGCTTCAAGCTGCGCAGGAGGGTCCAGGAGGGGTCTGAAGCCACGGCCGCCGCCGCCCAGCCGAAGCGCATCTCGGGGCCGCGAACGGCGGCGAGCGCGGGAATCCACTCTCGCGACTGGCCTTCGGCGTCGTCAAACGGGAGCACCGGGTAATTGCCGCGGTCCGCGGCAGCCACGACGATGCGGGTGGTGCCGAAATCAATACCCAACTTCATGTGATGGTCCGGCCGGAAAATGCACCGGGACCTTTAGCTTAGCGCCAGCGGGGAGGGGTGCAGAGGGGCGCGATTCGTTGCTTCCGGAAATCCGGGGCGCGCCTAGACATGACAGCGTGGAAAGGTGCGAGGGCTACTGCGAATCTGAGGGCAGCCCGCTCCTGCTGGCGAGCGGCTCGGACGGCCTATCCCTGGGCGGTGAGGAAGTGCACGACGACGTAGCAAAGGGCGGCCACGAGGGCGGAGGCGGGGAGCGTGAGCAGCCAGGCCCAGACGATGTTGGCGGCCAGCTTCCACCGGACGGCCTTCAGGCGCTGGATGCTGCCGACGCCGGCGATAGCACCGGTGATGACGTGCGTCGTGGAGACCGGGATGCCCAAGTAGGTGGGGAACAGAATGGCCAGAGCGCCCGCCGTTTCCGCACAGAACCCGCCGCGGGGCTTCAGGCGGGTGAGCTTGGCACCCATGGTGTGCACGATGCGCCAGCCACCGGTCAGGGTGCCGAGCGAGATGGCGGCGTGGGCGGAAAAAACGACCCAGGGCTGTACCGTGAATTCAGTCAGGTAGCCGCCGGCGATGAGGGCGCTGGTCATGATGCCCATGGTCTTTTGCGCATCGTTGGCGCCGTGCGAGTAGCTGAACAGCGCGGCGGAGACCAACTGGAGACGGCGGAACCACGAATCCATGTTCTTGGGTGTGGACTTGCGGAACATCCAGTAGACCGAAATCATGAGGATGTAGGCCAGGATCATGCCCAG
>JBIKMK010000639.1:0-3061 GCA_044359315.1 Bryobacteraceae bacterium
AGATCACTCATTTCAGTTGAATTGGTAGTACCTTTGGGCGGGCCAGTTTCTCACAATTTCATAACGAGACTGGATTCGCCGATGAATGCTTTTACGGAACACATGAGCACGGTTGGCATCGCGCGGAACTGGAAGATCCTCGTCCTGGGTCCAAGTGCGGAGCTGGGTGCCGCGATGCGCGCCCTGTTGTCGGAGCAAGTGCCCTCGGCTCAACTGTTTGAGGTCCGGTCCTACCCCGACACGGCCGCACTCGGCCGCCTGTTAAGTTCGCAGCCGCTCTCGGTTTGTTTGCTGGATGCCACTTCGTCCAAGGACACGGCGCTGCCCTTGATCCGCGAGATCGAAAAGGCGGCCCCTAAACTGCCGGTGGTGACACTGCTGTCGCGCAAC
Source organism: Bryobacteraceae bacterium (assembly GCA_044359315.1). GTDB lineage: Bacteria > Acidobacteriota > Terriglobia > Bryobacterales > Bryobacteraceae > JAPKYZ01. The sequence continues at coordinate 391 of JBIKMK010000639.1, forward strand.
GATCCGGACCTGGTGCTGGCCTGCCTCCGGCAGGGGGCGGCGGAGTTTCTGATCCATCCGTTCCTGGCCGATCAGGTGGGCGCGGTTTTCGGGCGGCTGGCCACCACCCACCCCAACCTTTCGCAACCGGACAGTCACGGGCGTCTCGTGGCGGTGCTGCCGGTGAAGGGTGGTTGCGGCGCTTCCACACTCGCCTTGAATCTGGCGTACCAGCGAAAGAAGTTTGACGCTAAACGGGTGCTGCTGGCGGATCTTGACCCCTTGTGTGGCATCCAGTCATTCCTGCTGAAGGCCAAGCCCGCGTATAGCTTTATGGACGCCATTGCGCGCGGGTCTTTGCTGGACGGTGATGTTTGGCGCGGACTGGTGCAGACGGTGGACGGCGTAGACGTGCTCTATGCGCCGGATGCGCTGGTGGAAGGGATCTACGATCTGGTGGAGCCGCGCGACCTGATCACCTTCGCGCGCGGTATGTACGAACTAGTGGTGGCCGACGCCGCGTCCGTCTACGGCCCCTGGAATGAACGGATCGCTCAGATGGCGGACGACGTCTTGTTGATCACTTCCGGTGAGCCGGCGGCGGTCCCCTCCTGCCGGCGTGCGTTGGAGCATCTGCGGAATCTGCGGGTACCGGCGCAGCGGATAAAGCTGGTGCTGAACCGCGATGGCAAGTCGAGCGCCGCGGAGCTACTGCAGCAACAACTGGCCGTGCCCGTCTACAAGGCCCTGCCCAGCGATCCGGAAGCGGTCCAGCAGTCCTTGCTGGACGGCAAGCCAGTGGCGGCCGCGTCCGGTTTTGGCAAAAGCCTTGGCAGTTTGGCGACGGCTCTGGCGGGCAAGCCATCGGAGGCGGCCATCGCCGCCAAGCCTCCGGAAAAGGCCAAATCAGGGGGGCTGGCGGGGCTTTGGGGGTTGCTGGGCCGCAAGTAGCGGCGGGGCCCGGGCTACCGCTTAATGTTGATCAGGCCGCGGCAGGTGAGTGCGCCGCATTTACAGGGGACGTGCTCCACATCCCAGCCAAACCGGTAGTCGATAAACAACTCTTCTCCCGCGGCGATGTCGCGGAGGCTGAAGTAGAGGATGTGCTCCTTCATGATCCTCGTCACCAGATTCGGCTCGCAGCAGTGGTTAATGTACTCCGCCCCGGACCCACCCACCGCGCCATCAATGGCCCAATAGGAATTCAGCGTGAACATGTAGACATGCTCGCGCTCCTCACCGCGCCGCCTGGTCTCGATGCGGTTGCAGCGTTCGCCCGTATACTCAATCACCTTGCGGTTCTTGGGGATCGGTTCCGCCGCAAACAGCCCCCAACGGTGAATGCGCGACTTCCCGATGCTGAGTTTGAAGTTGCAGTAGGCGGGATCGATCTTCGGGCGGGTCACGAGGCCTTTATCCAAAAAAGTAGTCAGAGTGAGTGGCTCAGGCGGGGCAGATTCATACGTTCTGCCTAGTGCCTTCGGGCAACAACCATCACGCGGCGGCAGCCCTAAAAATCGTCCTGATCAGTCTTCTTCTTTGCTTTGCGGCGCATCACCACAATCACCACGCATACAACGGCCAGAAGGCCCGCCACGATTTGTACTGTCTGTTCGTCCATGAGATTCTCCTTAGTCCGGATCAGGTAGAAAGCTTAGGGTACAGGAACACCCCGCGTGGAAACAAGTTGCCGGAGCAGGATCATTTCTTCGGGTGATCTCCTAAAGATTTAGTTGACAAAATCCGCCACCTCCTAAATAATTAGGACATCAATGCCTCGCGTGCCTCATCAGCTCACCCCGCTCGAACTGGAGATCATGAACATCCTCTGGGAGCATGGCCCCGGCAACGTCCAGGCCGTGGCGCAGCGGCTGCCGGAACGGGATGGTGAGCCGCTGGCTTACACCACTGTCCAAACGATGCTGAACGTTTTACATCGCAAAGGCAAAGTGCGGCGGGAACTGGTGGACCGGGCTTACGTCTATACACCGGAGCTGAAGCGGCTGGAGGCGATGGGGTCGGCGGTGCGGGATCTCGTGGACCGTATGTTTGGCGGGTCTGCGGAAAGTCTGGTGATGGGGTTGGTGGAGACCGATCAGTTGACGCCGGAGCGGCTGAAGGTTCTGCAAGAGAAGCTGGCGGCCGTCAAAGCGGCGAAGGCCAAAGGAGGAAAGAAGTGATGTGGCCGGAACAAGCGAAACTGTTGGCCTACCTGGGCAACGCCGTGGTGATGGCCGCCGCATTGGCGTTGGCGATCTGGATGATTGAGCGCTGGTTTGCCGCCGTCTCCAGCGGAGCGCGCGCAGCCTTGTGTACCGCCGCGTTGCTGGCTGCAGGCCTCCTGCCGGCGATGTCTCTGGCGCCTCGTCCGGCACTGCCGCCAGTAAACATTCTGGTGGACGCCAAGGCGGTCGCAACGGCCGCCACGGTGTCCGGAACACCGTTCAACTGGGTGACGGCGCTGCTGTGGCTGGCCGGCCTCAGTGCCTTGGTCCGCGTGGCGTGGTTGCTCCGGGGGTTGTTTCGTCTGCGCGCCCTCCGCCGGCTTTCCGCGCCGACCTCCGACCCGGCGATTCGGCGCTCGGCGAACGTGGCCACACCCGTGACGTTCGGTTTTCTCGATCCGGTGATTCTGGTGCCTGAGTCCCCGTGGAGCCAGATGCCCGATGCGGTACGCGAAGCGGTGCTGGCG
>JBIKMK010000640.1:0-3057 GCA_044359315.1 Bryobacteraceae bacterium
GGACAGGTTTACCCGGAGACTGGCGATGAGCGCACAAGACCAATTCAACAAATTTATCCGCCGCTATCAGGTGACCGGCCGCAACTGGATCCAGCGCCGCGATCTGTCGCGCCGCCAGTGGCTGCAACTGGCGGGCGGGGTGGCGGCGGCGGGGCTGGGATCAGGGACGGCCCAGGCGCAAAACGGCGTCCGGATTGACAAGCTGGACGTCAAGACGATCAACCGCGCCAAGAACGTGATCTTCATTTTGCTGGACGGCGCGCCCAGCCATGTCGACCTTTTCGACCTGAAAGTGATGCCGGGCGTGACGCCCGCTTCGTTCAAGCCCGAGACGATCAATGGCGTCCTGATGCCGACCGGCATTCTGCCCAAACTGACGGAGGCGCTACCGGATTACGCGATTGTGCGCTCCATGCGCTCCTGGGCGCTGGTCCACGGGTTGGCCCAGACCTGGACCCAGATTGGGCGCAACCCCACGTCCGCGTTGGGGGACATTGCGCCCAGCATCGGCTCGATTGTGGCGATTGAGAAGCAGGCGGAGCGCACGGCCGGCCAGGTCTTCCCCACCTTTCTGGCGCTGAACGCCTCCAGCCCTTCCGGGTCAGGGTACTTGCCCGGTTCCTACGGCCCGTTCAAGGTGACCCCCAGCACAGCCGGGGTTCGCAACACCACCAACGTCGATGGCGAGGCCCGCTTCAAGACCCGTTACGACATGCTGCTGCAGATGGACGCCACCATGCGCCAGGATTCGCCATTGGGCAAGCCCGTTGATGACTACGCTGACTTCTACGATGCCGCCCGCGGCCTAACTTACAACCCGACGGTGGACGCCACATTCCGATTCACCGCCGCGGATCGCGCACCGTACGGCGCGTCCGGGTTCGGCGATGCCTGCCTGGTGGCGCAGAAAGCGCTCCGAGCCAACGCCGGGACCCGATTTATCCACATCCGATTTGGGGGTTGGGACGACCATGCGGGCATCTATGACGCCAACCGTCTACCGGCGCGCGCCAAACAGCTAGACGACGGCCTGGCGCAGTTGATCAAGGACTTGAAGGCCTCCGGGTTGTATGATTCCACCCTGATCGTCATGGCCGGCGAATTTGGCCGCACCGTGGGCCGTCTATCTGCTGCCGCGGGCCGGGACCACTACTTGCAGCAGTTCTGCTTCCTGGGTGGAGCTGGGATCAAGGGCGGCCGCGTCATCGGCGCCACCGACGCCCAAGGCGCCAGCACCACCGACCCCGGCTGGTCCGCCCAACGTGACGTCAAGCCAGAGGATATTGAGGCCACCATCTATTCCGCGATGGGCATCAACTGGACCTCGATCCGCTACGACGACCCCTTCAACCGCGGCTTCGAGTACGTCCCCTATTCCCATGACGGGCTCTATCAGCCCCTGGACGAACTCTGGAAGTAGACGGACTCCGCCGCAAATCCAGGCCAATGCGCTGGCGTCAGCTATCAGCGGTTAAGCAAGACAACGCCCCAAAAAGACCACAAGTGATTCAACCCCCATCCGCTCCCGACTCCGAGCCGCGACCCGCAGGAGCGGTCTCTTCCAGGGCTGTACCCCGAGTCCGCCCACTCTCCTTACGCCCCGGCCGCGCCCGCCTCTTCCTGCCGGATCACGTACGGCGGCGCGAAATCCTGGCCCTGCTGCTTGCCCGCCATCCAACGCAGCATGTAGACCATCCGCGGGTCTGTCTTGCCGCCGGTCAAGTGGTTCGGCAGTACTTCCAGCAACCCGTGCAGCAGCAAGTCCTGGTAGAGGTCCATGTCGAACTCCACCAGCACCAGTTCGGGCCGCGTGGGGTGCTGGTCATTCTCATGCAGCGAGAACTGGATATTCGCAAACGGGAACTGCAACTGCTTAAACGTCCGCGTCGCCCCCGCATGCAGACCCGCCGGGCTCGGCTTAAAGGGACCATTCTCCAGCAGCGGAACCATGGCCCGGTCCACCCAGCCCATAAACCGGTCCGGCATCAACTTGCCCCATACCAGCTCTTCAAAAAATGAGAACGCGCTGCGGCCCGAAAGGTCGATCAACTGCGCCGCCGTCACCACATTCAGCAGCGTCGCCAGCCGTTCCTCTTTCAGCTCCAGCAACTGGCCGTACTTGTCCTCTTCCCGGAAGAACGCCCGAAGCTCTTCGGGCAGTGCCCGCCAAGTGGCTTGGGCAAAGTTCAGCTCGCCTTCGCGCGGCAACAGCATCAGGTCCGCCGACACCCAGGCCTTCGGCCGCAACTTCACCGGACCCAGCGCCGTCTGCCCCACACCGTCCAGAAAAGCCACCACATTCACGTGATCGCTGCCGTCATCATGAAACGGCAAATTGACCGGAAACGACGGCCCTCTGCGCTCGTCCCGGAACAACCGTCCCCGCTTCAGATCCGAGATCGTCACCAGGAACTCCGTGCCGTCCGGAAAAGGCTCTCGCTCACCGTTAAAGACGTTGATCATCAAATGCGCGGTGTCTGACATGGGCACATAATATACCCATATGCTTCGTCGCACCTTTGTTGCTTCCGCCGCTGCCGCCAGCGCTGCCCCTCAGGCCCCCGCCCGTCCCAAGGCGTCTGTGATGCTGTGGACCTTAAAGGGAACCTTTGAGCAGAAGCTCGAGATCGCCGCCAAGGCGGGCTGCGAAAGCGTGGAGCTGGTGGGCGAGCACCTGGAATGGTCCGACGCCGACGTCAAGGCCAAGATGGCCACGGCCAAGAGCCTGAAGCTCGGCATGGACACCATCTCCGCCATGCCCAACTGGGGCAAGGAACCCGTCTCCATGCTGGACCCGGCGCAGCGCCCCTCTATGCTGAAGGAAGTCGCGCGTCAAATCGAATGGGCCAAGCGCCTCGAAATCCCGCAGCTGCTGCTGATGTCCGGCAATGCCATCGCCGGCCGCAGCTTCGACGAACAGTTCGCATCAATGCTGGAAGGTTGTAAGCGCGCCGGAGAGATGGCCGCCAAGGCAGGCGTCACCATGATCATTGAGCCGCTGAACAACAAGGTGGACCACAAAGGCTTCTTCATGTCCAACTGCGTGGACGGCCTCCG
>JBIKMK010000641.1:0-3050 GCA_044359315.1 Bryobacteraceae bacterium
CGGCAGTCCTGCGGCGGGTGAACGTCAAGGGCTTTGAGCCGCACCGCGTCTACCAGGCGAGTTTGTCGAACCTAAAGCCGGGCACCGTTTTCGGCTACCGCGTGACGCTCAACAAGAAGCCGGTGTTTGAAGACAAGGGGACGCCGCGGAAGGCGGCCGGTGCCACCAGCACGTTTGCCGTGTTGGGGGACATTGCCCAGAACAGCGATGGCCAAAAGGCGGTGGCTTTTGAGATCTCCAAGGCCAAGCCCGACTACGTGTTCATGGTGGGCGATGTGGTGTACGGCCGCGGGCTGGTGACCGAGTACTACCAGAAGTTCTTCCCGATCTACAACGCCGATCAAGCGGCGCGCAACGTGGGCGGCCCGGTGCTGCGGTCCACCCTGACGGTGGCCAACTTGGGCAATCACGATTCGCAGCCGCAGGTGGATTTCGACAAGACACCCGATGGTTTGGCGTATTACTACTACTGGAGTCAGCCGATGAATGGCCCGCTGGTGGACAAGAGCGGCAACGGCATTCCCGAATTGAAGGGCAGCCCGGAGCAAGTAGCCGACTTCATGCGCGTGGCACCGAACTTCCCGCGCATGGGCATGTACTCGTTCGACTACGGCGACGTGCACTGGACGATGCTCGATTCCAACCCTTACGTGGATTGGACCGACCCCAAGCTGCGTGACTGGGTCCGCAACGACCTGCGCGCGGCCAAGAAGATGCCGTGGCGGTTTGTGGGCCTGCATCACCCGCCGTTCAATTCCTCCAAGGCACACTTCAACGACCAGTGGATGCGCCTGCTTTCGGACATCTTTGAAGAAGAGGGCGTCCAGGTGGTCTTCTCCGGCCACGTGCACAACTACCAGCGCACGCACCCCATCCGCTTCAAGGCCAACCCGGAGCAGGCGGCGAAGCGGCCGATGATCAAGGGCAAGATTGACGGCGCGTTTACGCTGGACAAGAGCTTCGATGGGGACAAGAACACCAAGCCCAAGGGCGTGATCTGGCTGGTGACCGGCGCGGGCGGAGCGGGCCTCTACAATCCGGAGCAGGAGACCGACCCCAGCTCCTGGCAGGAGTTCACGTTGAAGTTCGTGTCCACGACTCACTCGTTCACCCACGTCACGGTGAACCCCAAGAGTGTCCAGATCAAGCAGATCGCGGCTGACGGGCGCGAGCTGGACAAGTTCACCATCACGCAATAGCCACGCCGAACGCTTGGGCGGGCGGTCCAGGGCAGGAAACAGTGCGATAGAGTGGGGAAATCCCCGCCATGCTGCTGAACGCCCGCACTTTCGCCTTGGTCCTGGCTGTTGCCGGATTGCCTGCTGCTGCCTGGGCGGCGGACCCGAAGTTCGATTCGGACGTCAAGCCGATTTTTGAGAAGCGCTGCTTGAGCTGCCATGGGGCGGTGGCGCAGGGCAAGCTGGATCTGCGCGCGGCCGAGGCGGTATTGAAGGGTGGAGCATCGGGTCCGGCGGTGGTGCCCGGTGATTCGGCCAAGAGCCTCCTGCTGGACAAAGTGGTGACGCAGCAGATGCCGCCCGGCAAGTTGAAGCTGACGGCGTCCGAGATCGACACGCTGCGCAGCTGGATCGACCAGTCGTTGAAGCCCGCCGAGGAAGTGGCGGTGGTGGCGGAGCATGAAGTGCGGGCCATTTTGCAGGCGCGCTGTGTGGTGTGTCATGGCAGCGGCACGCAGTCTGGCGGCCTGGATCTGCGGACGGTGGCCAGCCGGGCCAAGGGTGGCAAGTCGGGTCCGGCGTTGGTTCCGGGCAAGCCGGAAGAGAGTCTGCTCTACCGCAAGATTGTCGATGGCCAGATGCCGCCCGCGGCGGAAGCCAAGGACTTGGCCGTGGAGCTGCCGACAGCTAGCGAGACCGAGAAAATCCGTGCCTGGATTGCGGCTGGTGCGCCGGGCCCCAGTAATGCCCCCGTGGCCTCAAGCGGCGTAGTCACTGCCAAGGACCGCCAGTTCTGGTCCTTCCAGCCGCCGCGCAAGCCGAGCGTGCCTACGGTGAAGGCGGCGGGCCGCGTGATCAACCCCATCGATGCTTTCTTGCTCGCCAAGTTGGAAGCCAAGGGGTTGAGCTATTCGCCGCGCGCGGATCGCTTGACGTTGCTGCGCCGTGTGTACCTGGACCTGACGGGCATTCCGCCCACGACGGCGCAGATTGATGCCTACCTGAAGGATCAAGCGCCTAACGCTTACGAGCGGCTGGTGGATCAACTGCTTGCCTCGCCGCAGTATGGAGAACGCTGGGGTCAGCATTGGTTGGATATGGCGGGCTATTCCGATTCGGAAGGCTTTGGCCAGGACGACGGTGTGCGGCGTTTCGCGTGGCGCTATCGCGACTATGTGATCCGGTCGCTGAATGCGGACAAGCCGTATGACCGGTTTCTGATGGAGCAGATCGCGGGCGATGAGTTATCGGATGACTGGACCAAGTTGAAGGGCGGCGTGGCCGGGCAAGAGTTGATTGATCGTCTGGCGGCCACCGGCTTTCTGCGCACCGTGCCGGACCCGACCGATTCCGCCGAACGCGGCCTGATCGCCGAGCGCATGAACATTGTCGCCGAAGAAGTGGAAGTGCTCACTTCATCGGTGATGGGCCTTACGGTGGGCTGCGCGCGCTGCCACAACCACAAGTACGACCCGATCCCCCAGAGCGACTACTACCGCCTGAGCGCGATCCTCGAAGCCGCCTATGACCCCTACGAGTGGCGCACGCCCAACAAGCGGCAGTTCGATCTCGCGCTCGACTCGGAGCGCCGGGCGGTGGAGGAAGTGAACGGTCCACTGGAGCTGGAGATCAAGCGCCTGGACGGGCACATCAGCAAACTGATTGCTCCCTATCGGGCGAAGGAGCCCGGCTTGAAGGACGGCGAGCTGACCAAGAAGTATCCGGAGCTGGCCTTGCAGACGCAGCCGTTTGAAAAGCAGCGCCAGGAAGTGCGCGGCAAGTTGAAGCCGAAGCCGCATGTGCGCATCTTGAGCGACAACGCGGAGCCGTCGCAGTTCTATCTGTTGCGCCGGGGCGATCCGGTGGGCTTTG
>JBIKMK010000642.1:0-3045 GCA_044359315.1 Bryobacteraceae bacterium
CTTATGGTCATCCACGATCACAACTCGGACGGGCATGAGGCTACTGTTTCTCCAAGACATTAACAATTGTATACGACTGACCATCTGAGCTTATCTCAATGGAAAGCTGACTTTGCGCCGCTGACAGGGTCATTAACTGAAGCCCGATCCCGGTGGGGTGCTGCTGTTCGGCCGGCCAGTTGAAGCCGTGGCCATTGTCCCGAATCTGCATCTCCACCCCCTGGCTGGTGCGGCGCAGGATCAGTTCAATGCGTGTGGCGTGGGAGTGGCGGACCGCGTTTTCCAGCGCTTCGTTGGCAATGCGGAAGAACGCTGTGCCCGCCGCAGGATTGGGCTGGGGACGGCCATCGATCATCAGCCGGATGGTGACCCCTCCCGGCTGGCGGTGCCGGTTCACCAGTTCCTCCAGCGCCGCGCCCAGGCCCAGGCGATCGAGCGCGGAAGGGACCAGGCTCCGGCTGAGGTCCCGGATCTGAGTCAAGGCACCTTCCAGCAGACCCTGGACGGCGGCGATGCCACTGCTGATTTGCGGTTCGGCCGTGGACCGGCGCAACGCTTCCAGTTCCAGTCCGGCGCCGGTGAGAATTTGCCCGATCTCGTCGTGCAACAGGTGCGCGAGGCGGGTAGAGTCGCGTTCGCGTTGCTGGATCAACTCCAGCACGCGTGCCGCCAGGTCGGCCATCAGCTATCCCTAACCTTTCCGGTCAGCTGTCTAGAGTGGCCCACGACGGGGCGAGAGCGGCTTCGATTAGCCGCGTTTCCGGGCGAGCGCGCGCTTCGCCGCGTCCGCTACATTGGCGGCCCGCAGGCCGTACTTGTCCAGGATAGCGTCTGGCGTGCCGGATTCGGCATAGGTGTTTTGCACGCCGACATATTCGACGATGCAAGGCTTGGTTTCAGACAACACCTGAGCCACGCGGACGCCCAGCCCGCAATCAACCAGATGCTCTTCGCTCACCACAATCGCGCCCACCTGGGCCGCGCGGGTGATGGCTTCGCGGTCGATCGGCTTGATGGTATGCATGTCCACCACGCCGGCCGAGATGCCTTCGGCGGCCAACAGATCCACCGCCTTCAGTGATTCCGCCACCATCAGGCCATGGGCGATCAGCACCACATCGGTGCCGGTGACCAATTCAATCGCTTTGCCAATTTCAAACTGCTGTTCGGGTCCATAGACCACCAAAGTCTTGGCGCGGCCAGCGCGGATAAAGACCGGGCCGGGATGCGCTGCTGCCAGCTTCATGATGGCCGCCATCGCCACTTCGTCGGCCGGCGAAAACACCGCGAAGCCAGGTAGTGAACAGGCCAGCGAGATATCTTCAATCGACATCTGCGACGGCCCATCTTCACCGATCGAAATACCGGAGTGCGTACCCACCACCTTCAGCGGCACGTTGGGGTAAGCCGCCGTCACTCGTAGCTGCTCAAAACCCTTGTTCAACACAAAGGCCGAGAAGCTGGAGACAAACGCCGTCTTGCCGGCCGAGGCGAGACCCGCCCCAATGGCCACCATGTTCGATTCGGCAATGCCACAGGAGAAGAAGCGTTCCGGAAACTCCTTGGCGAACAGGTGTGTGTAAGTGGACTTCGACAGGTCGGCGTCGCAGACCACTACATCCTTACTCTCGCGGCCCAACTCCACCAGCGTCTTGCCAAAGGCTTCGCGCGTCGCGCCGCCGGGTTTCAATTCAAATTTATTGGCGACCATTTATGCCAGCTCCTTCAGCGCTTGCTCACATTCCGCGGCCGTCGGGGCCGTCCCGTGGAACTTGGGGTTGTTCTCCATGAAGGAGACTCCCTTGCCTTTGATGGTGTGTGCAATCAGCACCGTGGGTTTGCCCTTGGTGGCAGCCGCCTCCGCAAACGCCGCCTGCAATGCTTCGATCGAATGGCCATCCACTTCGATGGTGTGCCAACCGAAGGCGCGCCATTTGTCGGCCAGCGGCTCAACATCCATGATGTCCTTGGTGAAGCCGTCGAGCTGAATCTTGTTGTAATCGACGATGCAAACGCAGTTGTCCAGCTTGTGGAAGGCGCCAAACATCGCCGCTTCCCAGACCTGGCCTTCCTGGATTTCGCCGTCACCCAGCACCACATAGGCGCGGGATGGGCTGCCGTTCAGGCGGGCGGCGCAGGCCATGCCCAAGCCCAGCGACAGGCCTTCACCCAGCGAGCCCGTTGAGGCTTCCAGCGCCGGAATGAAGCGCACATCCGGGTGGCCCTGATAGATGGAGCCCAGCTGCCGGAACGTATTCAGTTTGTCGAGCGGCGTGTAGCCGCACTCGGCCATCACTGAATAGAGCACCGGGCAGGCGTGGCCCTTGCCTAGGATGAAGCGGTCACGGTCCGCCCAGTGAGGGTTGGCCGGGTCATGCTTCATGACGTCAAAGTAAAGCGTGACGAGGATTTCCGCCGCGGACAACGATCCGCCGGGGTGCCCCGACTTGGCGGCAGTGATCATGGAAACGATCTCGCGCCGCACGCGCTTGGCGATTTGGGCCAAGTCTTGTGGATTGCTGGTCTTGTTCATCAAAGTCTTCTACTAGGCTAACATCGGCAGGCGCGGCGATTAACAACAGTCAACAATTGCAATCAACAAAAACAAAACGGGCCCCGCTCCGAAGAGCCGGACCCGTTGAGGTGGTGCCCAAGTGGCGCCGTCTTAGAAGTTCAGCCGGAGGCCCAGTTGCATATTGCGCTGATCCTGCTTGCCGGTGACTTTGCCGAAGGTGGCGCTGGTGGGATTGCGGTCCACGCCAGACCAGTTCGGATGGTTGATGAAGTTAAACGCATCGGCGCGGAACTGCACGTTGGTGCGCTCACCGATCCGGAAGTTCTTGAACATGGAAATGTTCCAGTTCTGGAAGCCCGGGCCGTAGCTACGGTTGCGGTTGAACTGCGTGGTGAAGGTCCCCTGGGCAGGCCGGGTGGCCAGCGTCTGGGCACCGTTCGTCACGCCGGGGTTGAACCAGTAAGACGCAGCACTGGTCGCCGCAGCGAAGTTGCGGTCGTAGTTGATAGGACCGGAGAGGTTCCAGATCT
>JBIKMK010000076.1:0-10833 GCA_044359315.1 Bryobacteraceae bacterium
GCCGCGCCGACGGCTTTGCGGCTGGTCTGGCCCGCCCGGACGACGATCATGACGCCATCGGCGGCCGCGGCGATCTGTAGGCTTTCGGCAAAGCCCAGCAGCGGGGGAGCGTCCAGGATAATCAGGTCGTATTCCTTGCCCATCTCCTCGATCAACTCCGAGACGGTGGCACCCAGTAAATCCGCAGCGCGGCGCGAAGGAGGTCCGGCCGAGATGATGTGCAGGTTGGGATTGGCGCTGGAGGTGATTATGGCGTCCCGCCAGGCCAATTCGCCATTGAGTACGTTGGTCATCCCCACCTTGTTCTCAATGCCAAAGATCTTGTGCTGGCTGGGGCGGCGGAGGTCGCAATCTACCAGCAGCGTCCGTTTATTCTGGCTGGCGTGGATGGTGGCGAGATGCCCCGCAATGGTGGATTTGCCCTCGGAGGCCGTGGCGCTGGACATCAGCAAGGTCCGGACCCGGCGATCGAAGTCCATCAGCATCATGGAGCTGCGGAGAGTGCGCATGGCCTCTCCGTAAATCGAGAAGGTTCGATCCTGCCCGGCGGCCAGAGTGGCCGGAAGGGACGGATCGCTGGCCATGGGAATGCGCAGTTCCTTGACATCCCGGACACTGGGCAAGGTGCCCAGCAGATTCGCGTTCAGTGACCGCGTGACATGTTCCGGATCGCGCAAAGTATTGTCCAGGGCATCAGAGAAGATCGCCGCGCCAATGCCGACAATGATGGAGAGCAGCAGCGCCAGGCCAATGTTCAACTTCATGTCCGGAAACACCGGCTTCCAGGCCGGCCGGGCGGCATCAGAGATGCGGACCACATTGTTCTGGAAGCTGGAATTGATTCCCGCCTCGCGAATCTTCCGGACCAGTTCGTCATAGAGCCGCTTATCAGCATCCGCCTCTTGCTTGGCGCGGCGGTAGTCGAAGGAACGGAGATTCAACCGGTCACTCTCGGTCTTGGCCTCATCGAAGTTCTTCTTGATCATCGCTTCGCGGGCGGTGGCGGCTTCCAGTTCCAACTCCGCCTGGCGCACGATCTGTCCGCGAGTGGATTCAACTTGATCGTCAAGCGTCTTCACCTGCGCGGCCAGCTTCCGGTATTCGGGGTGATTGGGTCCAAAATGGACCTTCACTTCAGCGAACTTTTCGTTCTGATCGTTCCGGCGGTCCACCAGCCGCTTCAAAGAATCCGCTTGCGGGGCCAGCAAGACCGCATCCAGCGTCCCACCGCGGAAGGCACCGTAACTGGCTTTCGCCCGGGCCAACTCGGTCTGCGCCTTGGCATAGTCGGCATTGAGGTCCATCAGGCGCCGGGAAAGCGTATTCGCCTTGTCCTCGGCTGAATCAACCACATTCAGCTCACGCTCCAGTTGCCCCAGCTTGGCCTGGGACTCTTCCATCTTGGCCCGCAGCTCTTCGATCTGCTTCTCCATATACCGCGACAGGCTGACCGAGGAACGAGTCCGGATGTTGTAGGTATGGTCCAGATAAGAAGCAGCAATTCCATTCGCCACATCGGCGGACAATTGCGGATCGGTGGAACGGTAGGAGATCTGGAGCAGGTAGGTATTGGCCGGCCGGGCGACGCGCATTTGCTTCAGCAGGATCGGCGCGTCCGCGGCTTTTGCATTTTTATCGGCGTCTGAGGTTAGCTGGTCTTCCAGCGCCAGCAAATTGTAGCGTTGCGCCACCGGCCGGACTACGGAATCGGACTGTATCATCCGGATTTGGGTAGCCAGATATTGCTCACTGTCAAACGTGGAGCCTGAAGAGGGAGAATCGGAATCCCGGCCGACGATATTCTTGGCTTCCTGGCGATCCACATAGACGCTGGCGGTGGATTCATAGACGGGTGTAATGCGCGCCGACACGATGACCGTGGCCAGAACGACGGTGGCCACAAAGCCGGCAATCGGCAGAGCGTTCCTGCGGATGATCCACAGGTAGTGCGAGATCGGAAGTCCGGAAGCTTCGGCCTCGGCATCAATGAGGAAGGGCGGGTTGGATACCGCGGGCTGCGCCCGAGGATCCTCACGCTGCACCAACTGGCGTTGGTGAATTGGTAAGCCGCTATTAGGTTGCCCAAGCATAGATCACGTGCTCCGCGGAGGCCATCACGGGCCAAGGGTATACGGCTACCTGGGACCAGACGCCGAGGGTCTTTCCCGCCTTGTCCCCCTGGAGCTAGACTTCTCTACTGTACACCAGCCGAGTACGGATGCATACAGACCTGCAAGTAGCCGCAGAAAGCGAGGATCGGGCGCGGGCTGAGCCCGGGGCTTTTGCGTTCGCTTGGGCCGTACTGTTCGGCTGGGTCTAGATTGTTGTCGGCTCTTTCCATGCAACCAAGGATTTGGTCAGCGGACCGACTTTTTCACGCCATATTCGGCCATCCGGAAAGAGTGCTCGAAGTTCGCCTATTGAAATCAAACGGACTTGCTCTACTTCGGCCCGTGCAAGAAGTGGGTCCCGTTGCCGCTGCATCCAACCAATCCTGGAATTCTGCAGTGCAAGTGCACGGATCCAGATTGGCAAGAACTGCCAGCCGGGCACTAGGAAATGGGGCTCAATCGGGAACAACCGATTAGGTGTCTGAATGAAGTACCCGTCGGCGACACGTGAGATCTCAGCTGCGGCAAGCCGTTGGTCGTATAGTGTACCGACATGCTCCAAAACGGAATTGGAGAAGCAGAAATCGAACTGCTTATCTTTGAAAGGCAGGCTCCTCACGTCGCCATGTTGAGCAGAGATCCGCCCCCCCCGAACATCGACTGTCACATCCAGATTAACGACTGTCACCGTCGCATTGGGCGGCAGGAAATCGAGGTGTGCGTCCCAAAAGCTTACGGTGCCACCAACATCGAGTATCCGCCGAGCGTGCCGAGCGAGATGGGCGAACCGCCTAATCCGTTCCCGCCGAAACTGGGAGGCAACCGAGGTTGGATCGGAATTATTGGCTATCCGGAACAACACGCTCGAAGGGTACCACCTTTTGATTCCTCACTGCCTCTTCTAGTAGCCTTGTGGAACAGTGCTGAGGGGTGAGATTATTCAGGCTCAGTCAACTTGTGATGGCTACTAGCCCGCAGACCTATGGCAGCAGCACGTCCACTCGGCCACCGCACCTCCACCTCCGCCCGCTCCGCCGTCCCCAGCCCAAAGTGCAGCTCGAGCGCAGACTGTGACAAATACCCGCCGCCGCTGCGGACTTCTTGGACTTGGACTCGACCGTCTGGGGTGCGGCACGTCACTCTTGCTCCGATGGCGCTGCGGTTGGATTTGGTGCCGATCAGTTTTATTTTCAGCCAGTTGTGCCCGGTTCGGCTGGTGCACTTCAATAGCTGGGGCACGTCGTTGACGCAGTTCACGACGACGTCCAGCGCGCCGTCGTTATTGAAATCGCCCACCGCCATCCCGCGGGCCGGGACGGCTTCGGTGATTCCGGAGCCCCCCTGCAGGGAAACGTCGGCGAACTTTCCCCCACCCAAATTCCGGTAGAGCACTTTGCGCTGGCGGTAGCCGGCCTCCGTGTCGGTGTCGCCTACCTCCGGGTAGACGTGGCCGTTGGCCAGCAGAATGTCGGGCAGGCCGTCGTTGTCGATATCGAGAAACGCCGCGCCCCAGCCGAGAAAACGGGTATTGCGGCCCAGACCCGCCTGCAGTGTCTGGTCTTCGTAGGTGTCTTCGCCTTGATTGCGGTAAAGCGTCGAGGTATCGCCCGCGAAGTTGGTCTTGACGATGTCCAAGCGCCCGTCGCCGTCGTAGTCCGCCGCCGCCACACCCATGCCAGCTTGCGACTTGCCGTCGGCTGAATAGGCCACGCCGGCCTCGATGGCGATCTCGGAGAACGTGCCGTCGTGATTGTTTTTGTAGAGCGCCGATGAAGTCGAATCGTTGGCGACGTAGATGTCCGGCCAGCCGTCGTTATCGAAGTCGCCCACCAGCACGCCAAGCCCATACGTACCGGGCGTATTGAGAATCCCCGCCTCCTTGGAGACGTCGCGGAAGGTGCCATCGCCATTGTTCCGGTAGAGAATGTTCTTCGCGCCGGGAAGGCCGGGCGGTCCACAGGCGACGGCCAGGCCCTTGTACTTGCACGTGCCGCCCTCCGGCAAGGGCACCTTCTTCAGGTCGAAGTCGATGTAGTTGGCGATGAACAGGTCCAGGTGGCCATCCCGGTCGTAGTCCAAGAAAGCGCAACCCGTGTTCCAGCGCGGCAGCCCGGGGCGGGCCGTGGTGACGCCGGCCTTGCGCGTCGCATCCTCAAAAGTGCCGTCGCCACGGTTGCGCCAGAGTTTGCATTCACCCCAGTAGGTGACGAACAGGTCGTCCCAACCGTCGTTGTCGTAGTCGCCGACGCAGCAGCCTTGGCCCCAGCCGTGATAGCCCACGCCCGCCTTCACTGTGACATCGGTGAACGTGCCGTCGCGGTTGTTCTTAAACAGGCGGCTCACCGGGGCCTGCCCGGGTGCCCACTTGGTGTCGAACCGTGAGCCGTTGACCAGGAAAATGTCCAGCCACCCGTCCTGGTCGTAGTCGTAGAAGGCGACGCCGCAGCCCGTGGTTTCCACCAGATAGCGGTTGTGCTTTTCGCCGCCAAAGATGGTCTTCTGGTTCAACCCGGCTTCACGCGCCACGTTGACGAACTCGACGCCCAGGCCTTGCTGGCCCTGCAACAGGTCATCAAGGGCGAACACAGCGGCCGTTCGGCATAAGGACTTGACGAATCCCCGGCGGGAGGCTGGGCGGAGAATGCTCATTCGATCCGCCGGGGCCGCTCAGCGGTGCCGCGATCAAACATCGCCTTCTGCTCGGCTTCTTTCTGCGCCTTCAGGCGTGCGCCTTCCGCGAACAGGCGCTTTGATTCCGCCGGCTCAGTGGGGCGCAACAGCTGTGCCAACAGATTGTAGGGTCCAGGTGCACCCGGATCAAGCCGGATCGCTTCTTTCAACGCTGCTGTCGCGCCAATCGCTTGCCCTTGCTGCTTCAACACGGTCCCCAACATGTACCAGGCCTCCGGGTAGATCGGTTTCTTCTGCACGGCGGCAGAGAACTGCGTGGCAGCGTCATCAAAGTCTCCGGCCTGCCAGGAGGCGACACCCAGCGTGTAGTAGCCCTCTACCAGATCCGGGTCCAGCCGGACGGCTTGCCGCAACTCATCGCGCGCTTCCGCCAGTTGATCCTTCTGCTTCAACGCCAAGCCCAGGTTGTAGTGTAACGGCGCCGAATCCGGCTTCAACGTGAGACCCCGGCGGTAGACTCCTATAGCCGCGTCCACTTCGTTCTTTTGCAGATAAGCGAAGCCCAGGTTGGAATGGGCAGCCAGATTCTTGGGGTCCGCTTTCAGCACCAGTTCCGCCTGCGCCCGGCCATCTTCCGCCCGTCCGGCATCGACCAGTAGGAACGCGTAGGCATTGCGCGCGCCCAGGTTCGTTGGTTGCAGCTTCAGCGTCCGCTCGTAAGCTGCAATCGCCTCCGCTCGCAGGCCCTCATCCGCACAAGCCACGGCCAATCGGTTCCAGTATTCCGCTTCCTGCGGGCTCAGCTTGGCCGCTTTGCGCAAGGCTTCCAGCGCGGCAGAACGCCGCTGGTCCAGCCATTGGGCCACGCCCAGGTGGAACCACGCGGCGGCGAAAGCGGGGTTCAGCTTGACGGCCCGCTCAAAACGCGCAATCGCTTCGGCCCGCCGGCTCAGAACGGCCAACAGGAAGCCGCGCTCGTCTTCGATCGCTGCAGTGGAAGGCGCGCGTTCCAGGGCGGTCAGTGCACCCATGGCATCGCCCGCAGCTTTGCGTTGATCCGCTTCGGCCCGCCACGCGGGAATTTGTGCCAGCAGGATCAGCCACAGCAGCGCCATCGTTAGTCACGATATCGCGATTGGCCACCCCTCAGCTGTATCCAGTCCAGCCATCCAACCGGGATATGATGAGCGGACCATGCCCCCGCTTTTGGGCCAGATCCGTTGGCGCATTCTCGCGCTGCTGCTGCTGGTGACGGTGATCAACTTCGTCGATCGCCAATCGCTCAGCGTCGTCGCGCCTATTCTCCGCGATGAATTGAAGCTCACCAACACCGACTACGGCTTCATCGTCGGCGCGTTCCAGTTCGGCATGATGGCCGGGGAGTTTCCGATGGGCTGGCTTATGGACCGGCGCGGCACTCGCATTGGGCTCACCTTCGCCGTCATCTGGTGGAGCCTAGCCAATGCCCTGCATGCCTTCGCCCGGTCGGCCGTGCAGTTTGCTTCGCTCCGTTTCTGGCTGGGGACCGGGGAATGCGGCAACTACTCGGGCGGCATGAAGGTGGTGTCGGCCTGGTTCCCGGTGAGGGAGCGGACGCTGGCGGTTGGCATTTTCAATGGCGGCTCGATGCTGGGGTCGATCATTGCTCCACCGCTGCTGGCGTGGTTGACGCTGGCCTATGGCTGGCACGCGGCGTTTGTCCTCCCCAGTGCGTTGGGGTTGGTGTGGGCGATTCTCTGGTGGCGGAACTACTACCCGCCCGCTGAACACCCCCAGCTGTCCCCAGCCGAGCAGGACTACATTTCAGCCGATCGCATTCCCGCCGCCACTCCGCCCTCGACGCGCGACCTATTGCAGCGCCGCCAAACCTGGGCCATCATGGCCTGCCGGATGCTGGTGGGGCCGGTGGTGCAGTTCTACATTTTCTGGCTGCCGGAGTTTCTCTACCGCCAGCACGGCTTCAACTTAAAGACCATTGGCATGTTCGCGTGGCTGCCGTTTCTGTTTGGCGATATCGGCAGCATCATGGGCGGCTGGGTGGCGGGCCGTTTGATCAGCCGTGGCTGGTCCGTCACTCAGGCCCGTCGCTTCACGATGGGCTTGGGCGCGGCCTGCTGCCTGATGTCACTGGCGGTCGCGCTTTCGGCCTCGGCGTTCTATGCGATGGCCTTCATTTGCGTGGTGCTGTTCGGCCATACATTCCTGTCGGCGAACATGTTCTCGAGCATCTCCGACATGTTCCCGCCGGAAGCCGTCGGCCGCGTCACGGCGCTGACGGGCATCGCCGGAGGTCTGAGTGGCGTGATCTTCCCCCTGCTGACCGGAATGCTGGTGGACAAGTTCTCGTATACCCCCGTTTTCGTGCTGGCGGCAGGTATGCCCGCGCTGGGCTGCCTGGCACTGTTTTTGACCGTGCGACGGCTGGAACCGGCTGACACAGCTTCTCCGGCCACCCGTTCGGCCGCCCGTTAGCGGCCCGCCGGTTTGGCGTGGGTACCGGCATCCTCCACACCTCCCCGTCGCTTCGATACAATCGCCTCAGGATGAGTACTCCTTTTCGACTTGATGGCCGCACGGCCCTGATTACTGGTGGCGCCAGCGGCATTGGCGAGCAGACCACCCGCGCTTTCGTCAACGCCGGCGCCGAAGTCATTATTCTTGATATTGATCTGGCCCGTGGTGAAGCCTTGGCGGCCGAAGTGGGCCATGCCCGCGCGGTGAAATGCGACATCACCAATGAAGAACAGGTGAAGGCCACCTTCGCCGCTATCGAAAAATTAGATGTTCTCGTCAACAATGCGGGGGTCGGCCTAGTGGGCGGCGTGCTCGAGACCGAACTTGCTGATTTCCAAAGGATCTTCCGCATCAATGTGGATGGCCTGTTCCTGGTAACCAAGTATGCGGTGCCGCTGATCGTTGCCTCTCACGGAGCCATTGTGAACATCGGTTCGGTGGCGGGCTTGATTGGCGTCAAGAAGCGCTACGGCTACTGTGCCACCAAAGGCGCGGTGGTGGCGATGACGCGCCAACTGGCCGTTGATTTCCCGACAGAATTCCGCGTGAATTGCATTTGTCCTGGAACGGTCGATACGCCTTTTGTGGAAGGCTATCTGGAAAAATATCATTCGCACGAAAAAGAGGCCGTCCGTGCACAGTTAAACTCCCGTCAGCCGATTGGTAGACTGGGCAAGCCGGAAGAGATCGCGCACATGGCGCTCTACCTGGCCAGCGCCGAGGCCGGTTTCGTGAACGGTTCGGTGATTTCGATTGATGGTGGTTGGACGGCGGCCTAGCAGCTGTCACTGGTTGGTGGCGGGCCGGGCCAGGCTGCCCTACTCCGGTACTTTCGTCATAAACAGGCGGAATGGTACTGATTTACCGCCTCATTTTGGGGTCACTCGATTTTGAGGATATTGAAAATGGTAGAGTTGGCTAAGGTAATGACGCGACCGCTGATCAGTTTCGCGCTATTGGTCGCTTTCGGCTTGAAGGCCGGGGCGATCACGCCCGTCAAGAAGACTCCGGCCAAGCCCGTGGCCAAGTCGAATGCGGTAAAAGCGGCGGCGAAAGCCCCGGCAAAGACCGTGGCCAAAGCGGCCCCTAAGGCGACCGTCAAGTCTGCCTCCTATGTACCGGCATCCAAGCGCCGCTACTCCACCTACCGCTCCAGTTGGGGTGAGCCGACATTTGCCGACTCCACCATTGGCGATCGCGTCGATGGCGAAGATCTGGTCGTCCGTCGTGCCGCGATCGAAGCGCTGGGCCCCTATAACGGCAGCGTCATGGTGACCGATCCGGAAACGGGCCGCGTTCTGACCATCGTGAATCAACGGGTGGCGCTGAAGGCCGGGTTTACGCCCTGTTCCACCATTAAGCTGGTCACCTCCATGGCCGGGTTGATCGAAGGCGTGTTGACGCCGCAGACCACCATGCGGGTTGAGCATCGCCAATACATGGACCTGTCGATGGCCATCGCTAAGTCCAGCAATATCTACTTTTCGACTCTCGGCAAAAAGCTGGGTTTTGAGCGCGTAGCCTACTATTCCCGCCTGTTTGGCTTGGGGGAGAAGGCTGGGTTCGATATCGAAGGCGAACAGGCCGGTGTGTTCCCGGATGAAGAGCCGATCAATGTGGGCGGCGTTGGCGGTTTGGCCTACACCGGTGCTGGAGTTCAATTGACTCCGCTCCAGTTGACCGCCGTCATGTCCCTAATCGCCAACAATGGCAAGCTGCCCTGGCTGCAATATCCCCGCACACGCGAAGAACTGGCGGCGTTTGAACCGAAGGTGAAGCGCCAGCTGGACTTGGCCAAAGTGGTGGATCAGATTTTGCCCGGCATGCAGGGCACGGTCGATTACGGTTCCGGCAAGCGGGCCCGTCAATCGTTTGAGTCAGAAGATCCCATTTGGGGCAAAACCGGCACCTGCACCCACAATGACGCACGGACCCATCTGGGCTGGTTTGGCTCCTACAACCATATCGGTGACCGCAAACTGGTAGTGGTGGTTCTGTTGACCGGCGGCAGTCGCGTCAATGGACCAGTGGCCTCCGGCATCGCGGGCAGCGTCTACCGCATCCTGAGCGGCCAGAACTACTACGCCAAAGGCACCGTTGCGCCGACTGCGCCTTTGACCATCCAGCCCTGCTGCGCCACGCAGAACTAACGCCCGTTCCCACGCGTTCGTTATCGATCAGTCGCGATTTCCCGTCGGGAATCCATCCACGAGAACTCGCAACGGCCAAATAACACAAGTGACGCGGCCCAGCCGTGATAGCTGACACGGAGTGCGTCAGACAGCACCGCCTGCCCTCCCTCATCGAGCCCGTGGGCGGGGACCGGAGCGCACTCCGCAACGAGTGGAGGCAGCGCCGAGCGTCTAGCCCTCGGCCCGGCCCACCAGGATCATGGCCAACATCACATCACCCACTTTGGCCTGCAGCACCCAGTCGTGCTCGCCCATCGCGGCAAAGCCCGGCTTGAAGTCAGCGGCTTCCTGCTTCCAGATGCTCAGTACGGCTGGATGTGGCGTGCCGGAGGCCTTGCGGCTCCACCCCACCAGCACATCAAAGGTGGGTGTCGCGGCAGGGTCACTGTCGTCAGCGGCCGGCGTCAGGAGGGCAAAATCGCGCTGGGGAGCCGCACCCTGATGATCGCCATTCACGGGGTACATCGAGTAGCGGAGCGTATAGACACCCGGCTTGATGGTCTGCCCGCGACGGTCGGAGTTCTTGGTGGGAAAGCGAATGGCACCCACCAGCGATCCTTGCACGACGGCGAGCGTCGAGGCCTCTTCCGGACCGGCCGAAGCCTTCGGATTAGACGCCACCAGCCACACCTCGCACATCACGCTGCCGTCCGGATTCAGGATCTTGCTGCCGGTCTTGTGGAGCGTGGCGGCAATCGCCGGGTTCAGCTCCGCGGGCGGTCCGCCAGCGGCTTCCGCCTTGTATTGAGCGAATGCCGCAAGCGAAGAGATGAGGAGGAGGGCCAGAGTGCGCATGGATGTCTCTATTGTAACGATGCAGACCAGTGGCCCGTGGCTGCAAGGATCTCCCGGCCAACCCGGAGCAAACCGGATTCAGCAAAGATTCTGCGCTCTTACTTGATCGCTACCGTCACCCCGGGCTGGCTCTCGACCCCCGCCATCGTCACCACCACCGGAACCGAAATTCCCGTGGGGGCCGACGCGGGCACGGTGACATTGAGTTGCAGTAGCCCCGGCACCGAACCAACCGGCGCGGCACCGCCAATCACAGTGCCCGCCTGTCCGCCGATGGTCACCGTCGGCGCCGCTACGGGGGTCACCGGCGGACTGGCCGGAATCAACTGGTTGTCCACGGAAGACGTCATCGCACCGGCACCCGTGACGTAGAGCACAATCACGCCGCCCCGAGCCGCGGCGTTGGCGGCCGAATTGATGGTGTAGTCGTTGGTGGCGGTGTTGAAGTTAAGAATGGCCCCCTGTCCCTGGCCGGTGGAGGAAGTGGTGTAGATGCCCGGATCGACGGGACCGAAGGCCACCGTAAAGGGCTGGGAGCTGACTGAGTTGTAGGTGGCCACCACCTGGGCGGCCACCCCTGTGATGCTGTA
>JBIKMK010000643.1:0-3034 GCA_044359315.1 Bryobacteraceae bacterium
TACCCCCCCCCACTGGGGCGTCTACTTCGCCACGCCCGATGTTGATTACTCCACTGCCGAGGTGACCCGGTTGGGCGGTAAAGTACTGCACGCTGCATCCGACGTGGCGGACTCGGGCCGTTTGAGTGTCTGCCAGGATCCGGGTGGCGCCACATTCTCCCTCTGGCAAGCAGGCCGGAATCACGGCGTCGACGTGATCGAACAACACAACTCAGTTGGGTGGACCGAATTGGCGACTTGGGACGTTCCTCAGGCGCAAGCCTTCTACACAGGACTGTTTGGCTGGGACATGCATCCGTCGTCCGGCATGGAGACCTATCTCGAGTTTGCCGCCGGGGGAAGCCGCCGGGGTGGTCTGTTGCCCATGGACGATCACTGGAAGGGGATGCCGTCCACGTGGGGCATCTATTTCGTGGTGGCTGATTGTGACGCGGTAGCGGCCAAAGTGAAGGAACTGGGCGGCAAAGTTCAATTTGGCCCGTTTGATGCACCTGGCGTCGGCCGCATCGCCATTGTCACCGATCCCCAAGGGGCAGGATTTTCGGTGATCGCCCTGGCGGCTTAACCGCTAAAAGTAACGTTCCTGACGCCGCAGAGTACCGAAGCTGCCGATGTTGGCAATCGACAGGGCAAGCCGGAACTGGTTTTCGTTGCGCGTGCCGAAGCTGAAGCGGCGGTACTGCACCGAGAAGCCACAGCAATCGGTGTTGTAGGTGATTTGGGTATTAGCAAACTGCAGGATACCCAGGCGGTAATCGTAGATAGCAAAGAACCCTGTGTTCCAGCCGCGGCGGTTCTCTTTGCCCAAACCGACCAATCCCCGGAACTGATTGGCGGGCGGCGAAAGAAACGTATCGGTCTTCACCTGATTGTGGCCCAGCGACAGGAAGAAGTTATCCAGGCGGCCATCGGCGGTGACACCGGAATTGACCACGCGCCCTTGCAGCGGATCATAATCGGCTCGCCATTCGATGCCCAGGCCAGGCACCGGCTCCATGCGCAGTGCCGACACGATGGGGGAGTAGCGCCGCTGGAGGCCCAGGAAATTATAGGCCGACAGTGAGACGGTGGATTCGATCACGTTGCGTTGCCCCGGAGTGACCGCACCACCGAAGGTGGGATCAAAGTAGCGCCGGTGCCAGACTTGCCAAGACAGCAGTTCCCGTGTCACCGTACCCTTCTTCGAATAGAGACGGTTGGTGAGGGACAACTCAACTTCATTCGTGTTATTCAGCAACTCCGTTTCATCAAACCGGATGATCTGTTTGAAATCCGAGACGCCAGTAACGTACCGGTGGCTCACTCGCGGCTCAATGACATGCTTCACTTTATCGCCCAGCCAACCATGTGCCCGATAGATGCGGGCCAAGGGCGGGAGAATGATCTCCAGACCAGTCTCAAAGGCGTTCCGCACCACCATGTCACCGATGGGATTCAGTGGGCGGGCGGTGTCCAGGCTGCTGCCCCAGATAGTACCCCGGAGGGCGGCGCTGGGAACGATTGAGATGCGCCCCAACCGCAGCGAGGTCATGATGCGGGGCGCAATATCAATGCGTTCCACAAACTGCCGGGTCTGGAACAACGGCTGACTGCGCCGGACGGCGGCGGCACTGCTTTCAAACGAGACCCAGATGGGGAGCGTGGGACGCAGCTGGCGGTCAGCTGAAAGAAACTCCACCTGCGGAGCCTTGCGGATGGAGATCTTGTCGTTCTCATTGACGCTCTGGAAGTTGTCCACACTTTGGAAGACCGCATTGATGCCATAGCCGTTCCAGTGTTTGGCCACCACGGCCGTGGAACCGACTTCAGAGAACACGGCTTCGTTAAACGTTTCGGTGAACGCTTGGCGGAAGCGGAAAGAACTGAGGTAGTTCAACAAAGCAGTGGCGGTCCAGCCACGGCCCAGGTCTGCTTTGCCGATAAAGTTCACCGACACGCCGCCTTCTTTGCGGCCCCGGGTTCCATCGTTGAGCAATAGGCCTTTGTCATTGACGCCGTAGATCAGCAGATTGAAGTCCGACTTCTGGGTTGGTTTGCCACGGAAGTCACCCATATGCGCGAAGCCGCGCTGGGTGAAGTACTGGCCCCGATAGGTGAGGTCGTAACTGCGGTTGATGGCCCAGTAGTAACCCGCGCCCACCATCAGTCCGCGGCGGGAACTATTGCCCAGATTGGGCATCATGAAACCGCTGCGGCGCGGCATTTTCTCCAGCGACTTATAAAAGTAAGGCGTAAAGAACAGCGGCACACCCTTCAACCGGAATACTGAATTGCGCGTGATCACCCGTTGGCCGGGAATGATGTCAAACCGGGGACCATGCATGCGCCACCAGGGCTTGGGCAGTTTGCAGGAAGTAACGAAGCCGTCGTAGAGGATGTAGCGGGTCTCAATGCGCTCCGCCCGTTTGCCTTCAAACTGGAACGGGTTGTCGGAAGTCATCACACCGGGGCGCGCCTGGATGGTGGCGGGAATGGTGCCGGAGACCTCATAGAACTTCCCGGTCTCCGTCTTCACGTCATAGATGGCCCGGGCGCAACGCAGCACTTCGCCGCCACTGAAGTTGCGGTAGCGGACGTTGCCTCGCGCTTCAGCATCGCCCGTGTCCTCGTTGTAATCAATCTCATCGGCTTGCAAAAGCCCCTCGGCGGTCTCCACTTCAGCCGAGCCACGGAGGTGATAAATTTTGCCCTCGACTTCGCTGCGCAGGTAACGGACCAGCACTTCGTCCGGTGCCGGCGCGTTTGGCCGAATCACCTTTACCCTTTTGTTTGGTTGAGGATCACCGGAGGCCGCACCTGGCCGGGGGATACCCATGAGGTTGGGGTTAAGCTGCCCCCAGGCGAAGTTGCCTGTTAACAATAAAGTAGCCAGACAAAGTTGAACCAGACGGTGAGAAAAAAGCCCGTGACAACTGGTGACGAATATGTTAAGCAAATAGACGGGGAAGTTTGCGCGATCCTGGAAATGAAGCCCCAACTTTGAACGCTATCACGGGAACTACCCTGGAGCAACTGAAGCCGGCAGCCGAACAAT
>JBIKMK010000077.1:0-10801 GCA_044359315.1 Bryobacteraceae bacterium
TTTGGGCACCCGTCTGGGCGAAGGTCCGCAGATGTACTCGCGGTTGATTGAGTCCGATATGGCTTTGGCCGGCGGCCAGACCCAGGAAGCCGTGAAGCTGGCATCAGAGGCGCAGAAGATGGTGGATACTTGGCTCGGGCGCTACCACCTGGGCCGGGCCTACCTGCAAGCCAAAGGCTACGCGGAAGCCCAATCGGAGTTTGACCACTGCGTCCGCCGCGCCGGTGAAGCGACCGGTGTGTTTATCGACGATCTGCCCACCTGGCGTTTGATGGCACCCGCCTATTACTATCTGGCACAAGCCGAAGAGGGCTTGGGTTCGGCCGGGGCCAAGACGAATTACCAGAAGTTCTTGAACCTGGCCAAGAACCTCTCGCCGACTGACCCGATGGCCATCCAAGCCCGCAAGGGCATCCGCTAGGAAGCGCGCGCGTAATCCGTGTAGCCCTTCGCGCCTGGCGTATAGAAGGTGCTGCCGTCCGCTTCGCTGAGTGGCAGGCCTTGCTCAAACCGCTCCTTCAGATCCGGGTTGGCGATATAGAGCTTGCCGTAAGCAATCGCGTCCGCCTGTCCGCTGGCGATGGCCGCCGCACCGGATGCGGCCGTAAAGCCCGCACCCGCCACCAGCACGCCCTTCCACAGCGGCCGCAGCAGGGCTACAAAGTCTGTGGTGGGTGAAGCCCGCATCACGTGCAGGTAAGCGAGACCCAACGGATTGAGCGCCTCCACCAGCGCGGGATAAGTGGCCGGGTCTTTGTCTTCGATGCCGTTAAACGGCATCTCGGGGCTGATCTTGATCCCCACCCGTGCCGGCGAACCAGCCGCGGCAATCATGGCTTGCACGGTCTCCACCACAAAGCGGATGCGGCCCTGGGCGTCGCCACCGTAAGCATCGGTGCGTTGATTCACGTTGGTTGACAGGAACTGGTGGGGCAGATAGCCGGAGGCAGCGTGTAACTCCACTCCATCCAAGCCCGCTTCGATGGCCAGACGCGTGGCCGTGGCATACTCGGCGATCACGGTGGGAATCTCCTCCAGCGTCAGGGCGCGCGGCTCGTCATAGGCCTGCAGGCCGCCTTGATCAGTCCACACTTGGCCGGGAGCCCGCACGGCCGACGGGGCCACCGGCTGGTCCGCCACCTGGCGATTGCCAGCTTGTGCAATGCGGCCCACGTGCATCAACTGCAGGAAGATGCGCCCACCCGCCGCGTGCACCGCGTTCGCCACCAGCTTCCAGGCCGCCGCTTGCTCCGGCGTGTGGATGCCCGGCGTGCGGGCATAGCCCTGGCCACCGTAGCTGGGCTGGGTACCTTCCGTGATCAGCAGGCCCGCGCTGGCGCGGCTGGAATAGTATTCGGCCGCCAGCGGACTGGGTACGCCATCGGGCGTCGCCCGGCTGCGGGTCATCGGAGCCATCACGATGCGGTTGGGCCAGGACAAGCCACTGGCATTCAGCGGCTGAAACAGTTCGGAAGCGTTGCTCATGGACCATTGGATGTTGTGGCGCCCCTGGTCGGCGCAAGCGAATCGCCTACCCATTGGAGTAGGGTCCGCGGAACCAAGGCCTGCCACCCACCCCGCAATTCCATTACGATACGGACATGCGAAAGACCCTGTTGACTCTGGCCGCGGCCGTCACTCTGACTGCCGGAGCCAGCCTGCTGCTGTTGAATCCCGCCCCCGCGCAAACCGGCGATCCCTTGCTCGATGGTTTCTCGAAAGTCGCCATCGCCTCGGTCTCCGATGCGGTGGATCAGGTGGTGGGCAAGCGCGGCTTCATGTCCCACGACATGCGCCCGCGTATCATCGGCGCCGGCGTGCCGGAGCGGTTTGTGGGTCGCGCCAGGACCGCCATATTGCGGCAAACGACGCCCGACAAAGCCACGGCGGAGGTCTCCGCCAAGCATTCCGTGGAGATGATCGATGGGGCGACGGCGGGTGAGGTAGGCATCATCATTGTGGAAGGCACGCTGGATGTGGCGGGGCTGGGCGGCTTGATGGCGACGGCCGCCAAGGCGCGCGGTATGGCGGGGATCGTCATCGATGGCGCGGTGCGTGACGTAGTGGAAGTCCGCGGCCTGGGCCTGCCGGTCTTCGCCCGCGGCGTCGCCCCATCCAGCTCCGTCAGCCGCTGGGCCAGCGTCTTCCAGCAGCAACCCGTCGAATGCGCCGGAGTCACCATCAAGCCCGGTGACATCATCGTCGCGGGGGAAGATGGCGTGGTCAGCGTCCCGCAAGATAAGGCTGCGGAAGTGCTGAAGCGCAGCCAGGAGATCGACGAACGGGAAACCAAGATGGTGCCCTTCATCAAGGAACAAAAGTCGCTATCCAAGGTGGTGGCGCTGTTTAAGCGCATTTGAGGGT
Source organism: Bryobacteraceae bacterium (assembly GCA_044359315.1). Lineage (GTDB taxonomy): Bacteria > Acidobacteriota > Terriglobia > Bryobacterales > Bryobacteraceae > JAPKYZ01. Next base: position 2,365 of record JBIKMK010000077.1, read on the forward strand.
TGCGCGGCGCCACGGCGGGCGGCGTGGATAGACTGGAAGCGTGAGAGTTGCGGCTTTTGGTTCGGCGTTGGTCCTCACGCTGCCTTTGTTGCTGGTGGTGCCGCCGGTGGTTTCCTCCGCGCCGGCGCCGATCACGCAGCAGTTGCGGGAAGTGGAACTGGACCCCAGCCAGTGTTACCGGGTGCGGGATCTCCAGTTTTCGCGCGAAGAGGCGCGGCTCTATTTGAACGAAGGGGTGCTCACCTTTCTGAAGCCCGTCCAGGGCCGGGTGCTGGGGGCGGTGTTTTCGGCGGAAGTGGAGGGTGGCGATGGGGAGCTGCTGCTGATTCCGCCATCGCGGGCGGAGCGGCAGTCGCTCGCCAATTTCACCAAGAGCCCGACATTGAGCGAGCACTTCAAGACGGCGTTGTTTCTGTTTTCCGACGGCGCGGGCAATGAACTGCTGGAGAGCCTCCGGCAGGCGGGCGCAGCCCAGCCTACCCGGGAGGAAGCGCTGCTGCAGGTCTCCCGCTGGACCCCGGTGGTCCGCAATGTGCTGGCCAGTTTTGAGCTTCGCCTCGCGCGCGATCTGCTCTCGGAGGGGCCGCTGACCAATGGCATTTTCTTTGCCGCCGTTTCCGGCACCCAACTGGGCAACTTCGATGTTTATTACGACCCACGATCCCGCCAGCAACTGACCGTGGGGCAGATCGTCACCCGCAATGAGCGGACGTTCTTTGATGTCTGGACCCATTTCCAAACGCGCAACTTCCGGGAAGGACGTCGCAGCCAGCCGCCGCTGGAATACCGGATCACGGACGCGCGTCTGGATGCGCGCCTGGATGCCAATCTCCACCTGGCGGTCACCTCCGAGTTGAAAGTGGCGCTGGACCGTCCGGCAAGCGCCCTGCCTTTTGAGATTTCGCCCCGGATGAAAGTGACGGTGGCGAGTGTCGATGGCGTGCCGGTGGAGGTGCTGCGGCGCGACGCGGTCCGGTCCAACCTGATGCGGGGTGACCAGAACGATTCGTTTTTGCTGGTGCTGGCGGAACCGCTGGCGGCGGGCGAACACACGGTCACCGTTCAGCACGAAGGGGATGTGATTTCCAACGCCGGCAACAAGGTGTTCTTCGTCGGCGCGCGCGGCAACTGGTATCCGTCGCATGGCCTGCAGTTCGCCCGTTACGACATCACCTTCCGCTATCCACGGCGGCTGAATCTGGTGGCCTCCGGCGCCCTGATCGACGAGAAGGTGGAGGGCGAGGAGCGTATCACCCACCGCCGGTCCACCGTGCCGCTGCGTTTTGTCGGCTTCAACCTGGGCGACTACGCCAAGGTGACCGCCAGCCGGGGTGGCTATGAGGTGGTGGTCTACGCCAATCGCCAGTTGGAACCCGCCCTGGAGCGCCCGGCGACGGCGACGACGATGCCCATGCCATCGCCCTTTCCCCGCCGTCGCGCGGATGTCCCGGCGCCGCTGCTGGTGTCGCCTAACCCGCTGGCCCGGGTGGAGCAGATCGCCTCCAGCATGGCGCAGGATTACGAATGGCTGGCACAGCGGCTGGGTCCGCCGCCGTTGACGTCGCTTTCGGTGTCGCCGATTCCGGGAAATTTCGGGCAGGGCTTTCCGGGGCTGATCTATCTGTCGACGCTGGCTTACCTGGATTCACCGGCACAGCTGATCCAGAACCGGGAGTCGCTGCTGTACTTTGCTGAGTTGCTGGAGACGCATGAGACCGCCCACCAGTGGTGGGGCAACTCCGTCACCTCCGCCAGCTATGACGATGAATGGCTGCAGGAGGCGCTGGCTAACTACATGTCGCTGCTGGCGCTCGAAAAGCGGCACGGCGTGAAGGCCATGGATACGATTCTGGGCGAATACCGGAACCGGTTGATCGCCAAGGACCCGGACGGCCACGAGATTGAATCGGCGGGTCCGGTGACGTTTGGGCTGCGGTTGAACTCCTCACAGTCGCCGTTTGCCTGGCGCACGATCATCTATGAGAAGGGCACCTGGATCATCCACATGCTGCGGCGGCGGTTGGGGGATGACCTGTTCTGGGCGCTACTGGCGGAAACGGCCCGCAAGTACCGGCTCCAGTCCCTGTCGACCGGTGAATTTCGCGATCTGGTGGCCACGTTTCTGGCCAAGCAACCCGCGCGCGATAGCTACCGGGCCATCGACCCCAAGCTGGAGGGATTCTTCGACACCTGGGCCTCCGGCACTGGCGTCCCCGGGCTGAAATTGAGTTGGACCACCAAGGGTGTGGCTCCCAAAGTCACCCTCACGGCCACCATTACGCAGACAGGCGTCCCGGATGACTTTACGGATGCTGTACCGGTGGAAATTCAGCTGGCAAAGGGAAAACCCGTTACCCGCTGGGTCCGGTTGAGCAGTGAGCCGGCGACATTGACGGTGGCGCTGCCCGCGGTGCCGACAAAGGTAGTGCTGGACCCGGCCGGCGCTACCCTCAAGCGATAAATTTTTTGAGGCGTCAAAGGCGGTGAATTACGCTCAACGGGTAGATCGGACCCGCCGATAACCCAGGTACACTGCCATGTTGATACCTTCCAATCCCCGCGACCGGAAGCCCGGATTAGCGGCCTTTCTGGCCAGCGCCCTGACGGTGCTGGCGGTGATAGCCGTCCACAACCTGATCTTCATGCTGTGGTTTGTCATCGCTTTTTCTGCCGGACATCGGCGATTGTTCCAGTGGCCGCCCACGTTCATGAATACGGAGTACTGGGCGGCGGCCGGGGCCGTGGTGGGATTGTGGCTGTTGCAGGGATTGTTGATCTCGCGGGTCAGCCGGTTGGTGTGGGTCAGCTTGTCGCTGGCGGCGTTTGTGCCGTTGCGGGTATTGCTGGGCGCACGCTGGGAGGATTTTTCCAGCTACGTGCCATTCTCGATCGCAGGCGCTCTGTTGGCGGTCGTCTTCGGACACCTGGGCCGCTGGTTGCGCCGTAAGCTGCTGGCACTACGTCCGCCGATGCCACCGCCACTAGCCGCCTGAGCGGGCAACAGCTCTCATGATTTGTGCCACTTTCCCGGGTCCGCCGTCATCTAGCAAGGTGGCGGAAAAATGACCAAGCGAATCTTGCGCGCACTGCCGGCATTGGCCGGCTTGATGATGGCCTGGGGAGGGAACACGATGGCGGCTGATTTTCCGGATCCGGTGATTGATGCGAAGTTGGCTGCCGCGCCCGGCAAAGCGACGGCGGTTTTGGCCGGCGGCTGCTTCTGGTGCACGGAAGCGGTGTTCGAGATCATGGAAGGCGTGGAAGACGTGATCTCCGGCTACTCCGGCGGCACGGCCGACACGGCCCGCTACGACATCGTCTCGACCGGCCGCACGGCCCACGCGGAAGCGATTTTGATCACCTATGACCCTTCCAAGGTGACCTACGGCCAGTTGCTGAAGATCTTCTTTGCTGTCGCGCATGACCCGACGACGCTGAATCGTCAAGGCGCCGATGTCGGCCCGCAATACCGCAGCGCGATTTTCTACACCGGCGACGAACAGAAGCGGATCGCGGAAGCCTACATCAAGCAGATCGATGCCGCCCACGTGCTCCGCAACCCCATCGTGACGCAGTTGGGGCCGCTCGAAAAGTTCTACACGGCTGAGGGCTATCACCAGAACTACGCCGTCGGCAACCGGAACAACCCCTACATCGTGAATGTCAGTGACCCGAAGGTAGCGAAGCTGAAGAAGCAGTTTCCGGGTTGCGTGCGGAAGCGGAAGTAGCTCCTTTTTGCTGGACTTTGCTGGCCGGGCGGGGCAATTTCTCTCCGAACAATGCGGCGAGACAACGGAATTCGCCTCCAGACTGGTATCCTGACGGGTGCCCATGGAGGAACTCAGTCCTAGTTTCCAGACATCCGTTCTGATCGTCACCCGCAATCACGTTGATGAATTGCGCCGTACCTTGAATTCGTTGATTCCAGTGGCCGCGGGCAAGGATGCGGCGGTGGAGGTGCTGGTGGTGGATCTGGCTTCCACGGATGGCAGCGCTCAACTGGACAATGAATTCCCGTTTGCCAAGTTTCTCCGCAGCCCGCGCCATTTTGGGTGGGTGCGGGGGGTAAATCTGGGCACGCGAACCGCGATTGGCGAGTTTATCTGCTTGACGGCTCCGGGCGTCCAGTTTGCTCCGGAAACCTTGGGCGCGCTGGTGGGACACCTGGAAGCGGACCCGCAGGCGCTGGCGGTTGCGCCTCTGGTGGTAGACGCACAAGGCACGCCGGTGACGCGAGTGTATCCACTGCCTGATCGCGCGATGTTGTCGAACTTCTGGCGCACCGGAGGTTTGGGCCGGCCGGAAGCGTTCGATCTGAGTGCGACTACGGTGACGGCGCCGTATCTCGTCAATTCCCCCCTGCTGCTTCGCCGCCGGTCACTGGCGGGGATGAACTACGTGGATGAGCGGTATGGCCAGTTTTGGGCTGATGCGGACATCTGCTTTGAAGTCCGCCGGGCAGGAAAGTCGATCGTGCTGCTGCCGGGAGTGAAGGTGGCCGGGTTGCCCGTGCACAAGCCGATTCCGGACAACCTGGACCGTTGGGGTGCCATCCTGTCCGCCGATGCGGCATTGGGTGCGGCGGCCTATATCGGCAAGCATGAAGGGTTTATGGCCGGGTTCTTATTCCAAATGGGGACCTTGGCGCGCTCATTCGGCGGCGTGTTCTCGTTCTCCCGCTTTGGCCCGCACATCACGCGCTTTTTGTCGATTCTGAGTGGCCAGAAAATTGACGGCACCCAAGGGTAGCCATTTGGGCGAAGACAATCGTTAAAGCCGGTCTGGAAACTGGCCGATTCTATGAGAGTGGAACTGGCCTTGTGGATCGGCCTCCCGTTGTTTGTCGCGGCGGGATCGGCGCTGTTAACTTATGTGCTGATGCTGCAGCGCATCGAAACGGCCGTGGCGCGGGAGCAGCAGCGTACCGCTGAGGCGCAGGCCCGGCTGGACGCTCAGGCGGATACGGTGGCGCAGCGCATCCGTGCCGCGGAAGAGGTGGCCCGGTGTCAATCGCTGGACGACTTTTTTGGTGATCTGCATGTGGAGGAACGGCGCTATCCGCGGGAATCCAAGTCCCTGTTTGTGACGCGCAAGTCGGTGGTGGTGCAGGAACGGCTCTGGTTCCGCAACATCCCGCTGTCGGGCTGGGTGGAGCAGGAACTGGTGATGGAAGAAGGGGCCGGCCGGGATGGCCGCAACCCGTTCTCGATTTTTCAGGCCCCCACAACGCGCGTACTGGAGTAGCGATCCCAGCGACCAGTCCGGATTTCCGGCACTTCGATGATGCGCTGATGTTTCGGCGGGTTTTCCACCGCGGTGCAGCCAGCGGGGACCCGCTCCGAAAAGGTCCCCGCCGCAAGAGCATTGCCCACCAGACACGCACAGCTCGAGGGCAAACGGCCCTCAGAGCCCGGTCGAGCCAGGGCTAGAACCCTGTGCCCCCGTTGCCGCAGCATCTCAATCAGCGGCCGGCCGGTGTAGCCGGTGCCGCCGGTGATGAAGACTTCGCGCGCGATCGGCATGCTTACTCTCCTGTACGGCAAACGTTTCAGGATCGGATTGCAGATATTTCTCGTACCCTATACGTTGGTGCACACGGAATCCATCATTGGCCGGTACGAAGTGCTTTCGCAGCTGGGCGAAGGCGGTATGGGCCGGGTCTACAAGGCGCGTGATCCGTTGCTGAACCGTCTGGTGGCGCTGAAAGTCCTGCTGCCCGGGGTGGTGGACCCGGAGCAGCGGTCCCGCTTCCTGCAGGAGGCGCGCGCGGCCTCCGCGCTGAACCATCCCAACATCATCACCATTTATGAGGTGGGTGAAGCGGCCGGGCAGGATTACATCGCCATGGAGTATCTGGACGGCCAGGCGCTGGACCGGCTGATCCCGGCGGGCGGTCTGCCGGCGGAGGAACTGCTCGCCTATGCCCAGCAGATGGCGGGAGCATTGGAGTTAGCGGAAGCGGCCAACGTGGTGCACCGGGACTTGAAACCGGCCAACGTCTTTGTCACGGCCAGCGGCCGGATCAAGGTGCTGGATTTTGGTTTGGCCAAGGTGGCGTTTGCCCCCGGCGCGCCCGATGACGTGACGCGGAGCGTGCTGGCGGCGGCCCCGCATACCCAGGCGGGCGTGCTGCTGGGGACGGTGGCGTATATGTCGCCGGAGCAGGCCGAGGGCCGGGCGGTGGACGCGCGGTCCGATATCTTCTCTTTCGGCTGCATTCTTTATGAGATGCTCACCGGCCGGCGGGCCTTTCAAGGCAGTTCGCTGGTGGCGGTGCTGACTGCGGTGCTGCGGGATGATCCGCCACCGCTGCCCGGCCCTTTGGGTGAGGTGGTGGCGCGGTGCCTTCGCAAGTCGCCGGAGCAACGGTTTCAGAGCTTCCGCGCGGTGAGCGATGCGCTGGTGGGCAAGGGCTCCCAGGGAGCGCTGGGAGCATCGTCGGTGGGTGCGGGACCGGCCTTGACGCAGAGTCCATCGCTGGCCGTGCTGCCGTTTGCCGATATGAGCCCGCTGCGCGATCAGGAGTACTTCTGCGACGGCATCGCCGAAGAGATCATCAATTCGCTAACACGGCTGAAGAATGTCCGGATTGCCGCGCGCACGTCGGCTTTTTCCTTTAAGGGCCGGCCGGAGGATATCCGCGAGATCGGCCGGAAGCTGAATGTCGGGCTGGTGGTGGAAGGCAGTGTCCGGACCGCCGGGCAACGGCTGCGGGTGACGGCCCAGTTGATCGACGTGGCCGATGGCCATCAACTGTGGAGCGAACGGTATGACCGCGAGATGGCCGACGTCTTCGCCATCCAGGACGACATCGCCGGCGCCGTATTTGAGGCTCTGCGCGAGCGCTTTGATGCGCGGCCAGTCTCCCAAGCCGCGCGGCGCTACACCGACAACATTGAGGCTTACAGCCTTTATCTGCAAGGCCGCCACGCCTGGAATCAGTGGGAGCCACAGAGCTTCCAGCAGGCGGAAGCCCATTTCAAGCAGGCGCTGGAACTGGATTCCAGCTACGCTCCGGCCTGGTGTGGGTTGGCCGACACCTATACCGTCGTGGCCTCGTTTGGCATTTTTCCGCCGCGCCTGATCTATCCGCAGGCCAAGCAGGCCGCCGAGCGGGCACTGGCGCTGGACCCGAACCTGGCCGAAGGCTGGACATCCCTGGGGGCCACCGAGGCGCTCTTCGACTGGAACTGGGCCGAAGCGGAAAAACATGTGCGGCACGCCCTGGAACTGCGCCCTGGTTCGGCGGTGGCGCACCAGGTACTGGGTCTTTGCATCATGACGCCCCAGGGCCGCTTTGCCGAAGGCGCGGAGTGCCTGCGACGGGCGCTGGAGCAGGACCCGTTTTCGCCCTCGCTGCTGCAGTCGGCCTTCTACGCGGCCTACCTGGCGTCGGACTTGCCCCGGGCGAAGGCTCTTTGCGGGCAGATGGAGGCGCTGTTCCCCCGGACCATCTCGACGCACTTTGCCCGCATGAACTTGTCTCTGATGGAGCAGCGGTGGGACGATACGCTGGCGCTTTCTGACCTGTTCGATCAGGTGTCACCAGGCGAGCCCTATCAGTTGATGATGCGCGCCCAGGCGCTGGCTTCGGCCGGGCGGCATCAAGAGGCTGCGGCGCAATTGGCCGGTTTGGACCTGCTCTCGCAAAGCCGCTGCATCCAGCAATGCGATCTGGCTGGCGTCGCGCTGGCCATGGGCGACCGGGAAGGGGCCTATGCGCGCCTGGAACGGGCAGTGGAGAACCGGGAGGCGCCGTTCTTCCTGGTGGACCCCCGGTTGAGCAGTATCTCTCAGGAGCCGCGCTTTGCCGCCCTGGTGGCGCGCGCTGGGGCGGCCACCAGCTAGTTCGCTAAACTAAGGGCGGAAGCCACATTTAGCCGGTGCTGGGCCTGGTCTTCAAAACCAGTGAGAGGCGTCACCGTCTCTGGTCGGTTCGACTCCGACTGGCTTCCGCCAACCCCTGCAACTGCCTGGTCGCTTAAACGTCCGGCCGGTGTGATGGGCTGGTTTTTGCTCTGGTAGCCCTATGCGTCTGCTTGGGGCTATTTCATGCTCGCGAACAAGCCCCAAGCTGACGCATGGGGCTAGGGCTAGAGGGCCCGGACGTAATCGACAAACCGGCGGGCGTAGCGGTCGAGCGTGTCCAGATCACGCCCATCGCGGAGCGGTGAACACATTTCGTAGGCGATGCTACCGGTGAAGCCGTTGGCCTGCAGTGCGCCGAGGAAAGTGGCGTAATCGATGAAGCCTTCGCCCATCGGCACGGCGATGGTGGAGGGTGTCTGGGCCTCATAGTTCACCAGATCGGGACGGTAGCGGAACCGGGGGCGGAGCTGATAATCGGCGGTGGTGGTGTGCACCGTCAGCGGAGCCATGGCGGTGGCGGCGGTTTTCAAATCCACGCCCTGTAGCGCGGGTGCCCAGGCGTCGTAGC
>JBIKMK010000644.1:0-3031 GCA_044359315.1 Bryobacteraceae bacterium
GCCTTGGGGTCCGGATTGCGGCCCATGAAGTCCCGGAAAAGCTTGCCGGCCTCTTCCGTGTTGCCCTTCTCCAGCACCGAGCGCCGGAATGCATCGCCTGCCTTGGGGCTAAACAGGCCTTCCTTCTTGAACCGCGTGAACGCATCCGCATCAAGCACTTCCGCCCACTTGTAGCTGTAGTAGCCCGCCGCATAGCCGCCGGCGAAAATGTGCGAAAAGCTGGTCACCATGGAGAAGTTTTCGGGCAAGGGGGCAGGGCTGTAGCGTTGCATCACCTTTCGCGCGTAACTGACTGGATCGCCTTGAGAATCATCGCCCCGATATTCGGTATGGAAGAGGATGTCGGTCATCCCCAGGCTGAGCTGCCGCATCATAGTGTAGCCGCTTCGGAACGTCCGGGCCTTCTTCATCGCGTCGAACAGCGGCGCGGGAACCGGCTGGCCGTTTTCGTAGTGCTTGGCGAACAGGTCCACCACCGGTCGCTCCCAGGTGAAGTTCTCCATGATCTGGCTGGGCAGTTCCACAAAGTCCCAGGCCACAGAAGTGCCTCCCAGCGACTTGATCGGCGACCGGCTGAGTGACATGTGCAGCAGGTGGCCAAACTCGTGGAACAATGTCTCCACCTCGTAGTGGTTCAACAGGGCGGGTTTACCGGGCTCGGCCATCGTGACGTTGGCGGCGATCAGGCCAATGTGAGGTTCAAAGCCACCTTTGGCCAGCGGGCCCCCCATCACCAGCGGGCTCATCCAGGCCCCGGCGCGCTTGTTGTCGCGAGGATAGAAATCCGCATAGAAACTGGCCAGCAGCGTCCCATCCTGGTCACGGATCTCGTAGAACTTCACTTCCGGTGCCCAGACCGCCTTATTCTCCACCGGCTTGATCGATATTCCGTATAACTTATTGACCAGTTGGAACATACCGTCCACAACCTTGTCCGCCGGGAAGTACGGCCGCAGCGCCTCTTCGTCAAAATCGTAGAGCTTCTTGCGCAGCTTCTCAGAGTAGTAAGGGATATCCCAGGGTTCCAGCGCCGGAGCATTGGGCCCTTCCATGGACTTGCGGAAAGCCGCCAGTTCCGCATTCTCTTTCTCATAGGCCGGCTTCGACTTGGCTTCCAGATCCTCCAGGAACTTCCGGACGCCGGCCCCGGACTTGGCCATCCGCTCCTCCGTCTGGCGGTCCGCGAAGTTGGCATAACCGAGCAACTGCGCCTCTTCGGCCCGCAGCGCCAGCATCTGCCGGATTAGCGGGCTGTTGTCGAACTTGCCGCTGGACGCCAAGGTGTTAGAGGCCAACCACATCTGCTTGCGGATGGACCCGTCATCCAAAAACTGGAGCACCGGCTGATAGCTGGGGGCGGCCAGCGTAAAGCGCCAACCGGGCTTGCTTTTGGCCTTGGCGCTGGCCTGGGCCGCCTTACGGGCCGATTCCGGCAGCCCGGCCAACTGTTTCTCGTCCGTCACCACCAGCTCAAACCCAATGCGGGCGTCGAGAGCGTTCTGGCTGAACTTATTGGCGACGGCCGACTGCTGTTCGTTGATCTCCTGCAGCCGCTTGCGTTTGGCGTCATCCAGGTATGCGCCGCCGCGCCGGAAGTCGTTCAAAGTCTTGGTCAGGTAGCGCGCCCGCACGCCGGTGAGCGCCTTGGCTTCCGCGGTCTCTGAGTATTCCTTTACCGCCTTGGCCAACCGGAGGTCCAGTTGGACGCTGGAACCAAAGGCGGAGATCTTCGGCAGGACGGCATTGAAGGCCTTGCGATGCTCGGGCGTGGTGGCGACGCCTTCCAACAGCGACACCACTGAGAATGCGTGCGACAAACGTTCGCCCAGGTTCTCCAGCCGTTGCATGGTGTTGTCCCAGGTGCGGGGGCCGGTGGCGGTGGCCAGGGCCTGACGCTGCTGCTCGGCTTCGGCCAGCAGCGTTTCCATCGCGGGAACGATGTGTTCGGGCTTTACCTGGTCAAAAGGGAGCCGGTAGGTGCTGCCCGCCGGACGGCGCTCCGGAATCTCCAGCAACGGATTCTCCGCCGCCATCAGGGCACACGCCGTCACACTCAGCCAAAGAGATCGCATTTCCCATTGGATACCATGACGAGAGGATGACCGTCATCGCTGGAATACATTCTGTCCGCGAAGCGCTGAAAAATCGCCGCGAGTTGGAGCGCGTGATCGTGGCGCGGGGCATGGGCGGCCAAAAGGTCCAGGAGATCGTGGACTTGGCTCGGGAAGCGGGCGTGCAGCTGCGCTTTGACACCCGCGAGCAGATCGACCGGCTGGCCCAGGGCTCCGCTCACCAGGGAGTCGTGGCCATTGGTGGTGCTTTCCGCTACTGTTCGATGGATGAATTGCGGGAGGACGCTCGGCTGGTGGTGGTGCTGGATGGCGTCGAAGACCCGCACAATCTGGGCGCCATCGCCCGCACGGCGGAATGCGCCGGGGCGTCGGCGATCATCATCCCGGAACGCCGCTCCGCCGGCGTCACCGACACCGTCATGAAAGCAGCCGCGGGCGCGCTGGAACATCTGCCCGTCATCCGCGTGGTCAACATCAACCGCGCCCTGGAGCAGTTGAAGGAGCGTGATTTCTGGCTCTACGGCCTGGACGAACGCGGCACCGACACCTACGACACCGTCAAGTTCGCCACCCCCACCGCCATCGTCCTGGGCGGCGAAGGCCACGGCTTGCACGAGCAAGTGAAGAAGCACTGCGATGTGTTGGTGAACATCCCGATGGCCGGCCAGATCCCGTCGCTCAACGTCAGCGTGGCGGCCGGGGTGGTGCTGTTTGAATGGAAGCGGAGGATGGCGGGCCAGTAGCGGCCGGAGGGGAGGGCAGAGATTCGAGCCTACTGGGTCGCTTGGATCTCACGCCCCAGCTTGTCCATCGCCGCTGCTGCCGCTCGAACGCTGGCGGTCTTTTTTGAGGTGCCTTCACCGGTGGCTGCCACTGTCTTGCCCACACGCACTTCGACTGTGAACAGCTTTTCGTGATCCGGCCCGGTCTCCTGCAGTACCTGATAACGCGGCAGCGGT